>NZ_JAPCJA010000006.1:0-128758 GCF_027707745.1 Aeromonas sp. QDB23 | reverse complement strand
CGCACTGGCCCGTCGGTGGGTGGCGTGCTGATGCGCATTGTCTGGCTGGTAGCCCTGCGGCCCGGCGTTACGACGCAGCTCCCGGTAGAGGGTGGAGCGATGAACGCCAATGGCGCGTGCGGTGGCAAGGATGGACATCCCCTGTGCGCGAAGCACCGATAACTGGTATCGTTGCCCCTCGGTCAACTGCTGATAGCTCATGGTGATACTGCTTTTACTTTGGCGAGCAGAAGGGTACCACCAATCAGCAGTTGGCCACCTCTCGCCATTCATCCATGAGTGTCGCACTTATTATCTGAATTCCCGATCTTCTTAGCCTTACGATGCTCCGCTAGCCTCATCAAGGTTTTGAGAGATCCAACAGCCTGTTCTGACAGCTCTATCGTGCGAATAGATCCCCTGGTTTTGGGCGTTTTGTACTGCCCATCAACCAACGCAAGGTCAACCAATAAGGTCTTCTTGTCGAGATTGACCGCCTCCGCACTGACCGCCATTAACTCACTGATGCGCAGACCCGTAGAGATACCGAGTTGGATGAGTGACACCTCCAGCAAATGGGTGCTTTTCAGGGCAAGAAATGCCTTAATTTCGTATTGATAAAATGGATCGGGTTCGTCCACCTCAAATTTGCATTTTTTAATGCCATCCATTGGACTGGTATGAATAACACCATCGCTGACAGCTCGGGCAAACACTTGTCTCAATATATCCAAATATTGGTTAATGGTATTTCCTTTATATTTTTTGTTGCAAAATTTCACTACGAGCAGTTCAATGTCACTCGCACGATATGACGTCAGCGGTTTATCACCAATCCATTTTATCAACTGTTCTGCTTTACGCTTCGAAATGTCATAGGTTGTCTGCGCATACTGGTATTTTTTGATTTCCAGGTGCTGACGAATGGCTGACGCCAGTGAATGCTCATCAACAATGACTGAACGCACAGTGTTGTGTTTAGTTTTTTGTTTTTGAACGGTCCTTTTATTGGTTTGTTTGTTCATAATTACCCTCATTACAGTTATAAATACTCCTTCAATTACAAAAACAGCAATAGCAAAACGTGATGCTCACGCATCGATACCGAGAGGGTAATAGTGCACCTAAAAACAGCGATATAAATTACTCTGTGACGCTATAAACAGATAAGTTTCACCTCAAAATCCTGTTAATTTGTCAAATGCCAAGTATACATTAGCGATAGCTGATGTCATTTAATCGATATAATCAAATGTTCCCGTCAGATTTTTACTCAACATTGCATCAAGCAAATACCATGTGTTATTCACTTCACCCGAATTTGGGTAATAACAACCCGTTCAGCGTATCGAAGATAGCTGTGATATTGGCGGTATTTTTTAAATCTGAAGGGGTGATAACCCTTGTTTGAACGAGATAAACGTGTCGGTGTGTTCTACGCCATATTCATTTCGTTTCGATCCTTCGTGTTTACTGTCGTTGTTATGTCCTTGTTAGCAGCTTTATCAGCATACTACAACGATTGAGGACCACTCGTCAATGAAAATAACCCACAAAGAAAAAGAAATGTCAACATATTTTTATTAGGTTTTTTAAATATTTTCCAATGTGCTTAAAATCATTATAAATCATGAAGATAGGGCCATACCCGCCCCATTAAACCGCCGAGAAATGCTCTCATATTGGTTTTTTCATGGGGGGGAGACAGCCCTGTTACCCAAAAAATATGCGTCATCTTTACGGTGATTTTCCCCCTGACAGCAGGTGGTGGGGTATCAGGTCGGTAGGAAGGGATTGGATTTTCTCATTCAGCAGCCTAATGTTCACACGTTTGCCATAGCGGCCAAACGTCAGGCCGTTTTTACTGTGTCCCGCAAGTTCGGCTACAACATGCTCAGCGACATCCGCCTGCTGTAACTCATCGATGAAGGTATGCCGCAGCCCGTAAAGCGTGGGACGGCCCTGACCTACGATGCCAGCCTCATTGAGGTGGCGTTGGAAGCGACAGGTGATATTATGCGCCCAGTCGTCGTCTTTGCCTGATGGTTGGTCATCGAACAAAAATACCTTCCCTTGACTGCGACGACTCTCCACATAGTCCAGGAATTGATGTCCGATCAACGCACTGTGCAGTGGCACGGTACGGTACGCATTGACGGTTTTGAGCTGCTGATCCGCCTCTCCCGCATCGACCATCAAACACCAAATCCCCTCAACCTGTTTGATGTTCTGAGTTTTGAGCTGGCAGGCCTCGGAAGGCCGCAACCCTGCGTATAGGCACAGCAGGGGCACCCACCAGTCCTGAATTTTCAACTTTCTGCCTTTCTGGGATTGTTTGCTGCGCAGGCTGGCAAACAGTTGGGCCAGTTGAGGGCGATGCCAGCGCACTCGCTCTTCATCCGCCCGTTTGTTCGGTCTTTTACCTGCCGTCAGCCCATCGAAAGGGTTACGACTGCAATAGTCCAGTGCCACGCACCAACGGAAGAACTGTTTCAGGGCTGCCAGATAATCGGTCTTAGTTTTGAAACTGATGTCGCTCTTGCGCAGCAAGATGTTGCGGTACTCCTGCGCCAAGCTTGGGGTCACCTGATCGGCTTTGACCCCTTTGGCCCAGGTGACGAAGGCGTTGATCCGAAGTTGGAGCTGGCCCACGGATTTATGTTGGATCCCCTCACTCGATTTGGCGTCGAGAAACTGTGTCAACGCCTGGGTAAGGGCAATCCCCTTGGCGGGGCAAGTCGAGGACTCGATGGGGGAAGCAATGGATTGGGAGGGCGTAAGAGATGCAGCAAATCCCGCAGCTTTGAAAGCGTCTAGATCGGCGCGGATCCAGCGATAGAAACTGCGGGGTGTAGTATCGGCAGGGGTAGCCGCGATTAGTGCACGAGTACGAGCTGCCACTGCTAGGTTGCGGTCTACGGCGAGCTGCCTATCTTTGGTGCAAAGGGAAGTACGGATAGCGAAGGGCAAGCCACGGTCACGTAGTGACTTAGGCAGCGGGAGACGAGTGTAGTAGGTGCCGGAGGCATTTTTACTCAGATACATGATTGTTCCACCCAGTTGATCCAGGAAAAAAATCACGTAAGTCTAGAAATGAAAAAACCCGTTGAAATTCAACGGGTTATATTTGGCGGTGAGGGAGGGATTCGAACCCTCGATACGTTGCCGTATACACACTTTCCAGGCGTGCTCCTTCAGCCACTCGGACACCTCACCAAATTTTGGTCTGTGGTTTAACGTGTTCAGCCAACACGGTGTTCGCTGCGCTGTTGCGCTGGAACGGGGCGTAATTTAGGGGAAAGCCCCGCCCGCGTCAACGGCTTTTTTCGTCTGGCGAACCGTTCGAACACTTAATGCACAGATTCCGGAGCAACCTGGATTTCCGCCAGGTTGAGGAAGCCGGAACGTTCACATTCGGCAACCAGTTCGTGGGTAGCGGCGATGGTGCTTTGCACGAACAGCAGGAACTGCTCGACGCTGAGTCCGGCCTTGGTAAAGACGGTGTGGCCGACCACCAGCCGCGGCAGGTTGTCATCGATGATATCGAGGAACACCTTGAGGGAGGGGTACTGCATATTGAGTCGGCCCAGTTCGGCGACCAGCGGCAGCATTGCGGAGGGGCGCACTTCCAGCTCGGAGGAGAACAGCAGGCCTTCCTCTTCCACGAAGATCCGGCTCTCCTGAATACCATCGACCGACTGCAAAGAGACAATGTGGATACCGTGACACTGGTCGCAGACATAGTGCTCGATACGAGCCTGTTGCAACCAACGCATTATCATTTCGGAGCTGGGGATATTCATCATTTCCACGACAAGATTGAGATCAAGGGGCGCAGTCTAAACCAATTTGCTATCAACAAAAAGCACGCCAACCCGATAACCCTGCGGCTCGCTTCTTTTTGGCAAGCGCTATGCATATACTCAGCCAAATCCACGACGACGCTTGCCCCACAGGGGGCCACATGACCATCCAAGAAAAGTATCGCCTCCATCTGAAATCCCTCTCGGATGAACTGCTGGCCCTGCAAAAACCCATCCGTATTCTGGATGCCATCAAATGGCCACGCCATCTGCAAGAGCGCTTTCTGGCAAGCGGAGGCAGAGAGCTGCCCGCTATCGACAGGCACTTCTATGATGCCCTCCCCCTTGGCTTCGATCCGCGCAACAAGTATCTGGAGCTCAAGGAGCTGCGGGACAGGATCCGCAGAAAGCTGGGGCCGCAGGACGATCTTGGCCGGATCCTGCAAGAGACGGTCGATCAATACATGGTGGTGATCGAGATGCTGCGCCAGCGCGGCCAACCCGATTTTCAGCGTTACAGCCAACTGCTCTATGGCTCTGCCAGCGATCACCTGCGCGGGGATCGCAAGACCCTCAAGGAGCTGGGTTCCCGCCTGTGTGACATCTTCTCCCTGCCTGGGGCGCGCCATCTGGTGCGCCCCTACCCCAAGGAGTTCGAAGGAGAAGCGGCGGTCGCCAAACTGCAGGGCAAGCTGTCGAGCTACTTCAGTGACGGCACTGTGCAGGTGAAGCTGAGCGATGGCATCGTCTCCGACGCCGCAGCCGGTGGCGACTACATCAAGCTCAACTCTCACGCCCGTTTCTCCGAGCTGGACTTGCAGGTGCTGGAGGTGCACGAGGGGTGGGTGCATGTCGGCACCACCCTCAACGGTCGCCAGCAGCCCTATGCCACCTGGCTGAGCGCCGGTTCACCGCGGATCACGGCGTGCCAGGAGGGGCTGGCCGTCCTGATAGAGACCCTTACCTTCAGCTCCTTTCCGGATCGGGCCAAGCGCATCTCCGATCGGGTAATGGCCATCGACATGGCCGAGCGGGGCGCCGATTTTATCGAGGTGTTTCAGCACTTCGTGCAGCAGGGCACCAGCGAGCACGACGCCTACAAGATCACCCAGCGGGTCTTTCGTGGCGGCATGGTGAGCGGTGGCGCCTGCTTTACCAAGGATCTCTCCTACGTGCGTGGCTATGTGGAGACGGTCAACTTTATCCGCAGCGCAGTGCTGGAAGGGGTGCCCGAGATCCTGCCGATGCTGTTTGTCGGCAAGGTGACGCTGGATGATATTCCGGTGCTCTATCAGCACTATCTGGAGGGGCTGATTGCCGCCCCCCGCTACCTGCCGCCGATGTTTCGCGATCTCACCGGGCTCTACGTCTGGTTCGGTTTTGCTTCCGGCATGTCGCTGGTCGATATCGGCCGGGTACAGCATCATTTTCGCCAGCTGTTTCAACGCCTGCCGGTGGCCGATCCCATCATTGCGCCGGTGGATATCGAGATCGACTGAGCCTCAGAGAACCAAGCTGGGAAAGAAAAAGGGCGCCAGATTGGCGCCCTTCTCGACTATTCAAATATCGCAGCCGGATTACTTGTAGGCGCGACCTTCCAGATAGTGCTTGCGGCAGAGCGACACATAGCGATCGTTACCACCGATCTCCACCTGTTCGCCATCACGCATCACCTGACCCGCTTCGTTGACCCGGGAGTTCATGTGGGCCTTGTTGCCGCACCAGCAGATGCTCTTCAACTCTTCAAACTTGTCGGCCAGACAGAGCAGATGGTAGGAACCGGGGAACAGCTCGCCACGAAAATCGGTCTTGAGGCCATAGGCCATCACCGGAATATCCTGTTCATCAACGATGCGGGCCAGCTGGTAGACCTGCTCACGGGTCAGGAACTGGGCCTCATCCACGATGAAGACATCGATATGTTTCTTTGCATGGCGCGCTTTCACCATCTCAAACAGATCACAGCTGTCGCTGAACACGTCCACCTTCAGCTCAAGGCCAACCCGGGCACTGATCACCCCGACCCCGAAACGGTCATCGATGGCTGGCGTCATCGCCAGAGGATGCATGCCCCGCTCCAGATAGTTGAAGTGTGCCTGAATGAGCTGGGTGGATTTGCCTGAATTCATGGTGGCAAATTTGTAGTGCAGTGAAGCCATGATACTGTTCCGAAACTGAATTTATGGGGCGCATGCTAACCAAAGCCCCCGACAAAACCAAGGGGCCCGCGGGCCCCTTGCTCTATAAATGTTACGCGGTGGCCAGAGCTGGCCGCGCTTTGGCCTTTTTCAGGTGATAGCTGGTAAAGAGCACGAACCAGAGGGCACTGACACTGAAACCGGCCAGGCTGGAGTGCATCACACCCATGGCCAGGTAACCGATAGCCGCACCGAAGGCGATGGCCAGTGCATAGGGCAGCTGGGTCATCACGTGATCGATGTGATGGCAGCCGGCGCCGGTGGCAGAGAGGATGCTGGTGCTGGAGATGGGCGAGCTGTGATCCCCGAATACCGAGCCTGCCAGTACCGCAGCCAGCATCGGCAGCATCAGGCTGATGTCACTGGCGGCGGCCATGTCACCGGCCAGCGGCAGCATGATACCGAAAGTGCCCCAGCTGGTGCCGGTAGCAAACGCCATGGCACAGGAGAGGATAAAGACCACGGCGGGCAGCACTTCGATCGGCAGGTTGCCGTTAGCCAGCGAAGCCAGGTACTTGCCGGTCTCCACATCGCGTACCACGGCGCCGATGGTCCAGGCGAACAGCAGGATGTTGATGGCCGGCAGCATGGCCATGACACCTTGCGGAGCCGCCTTGATCCAGTTCTTGGCACCCAGCTTCAAGCGCATGGCCAGACCGATGGAGACCACCAGACTGCACAGGGCACCGTAGACCAGCGAAGAGCCGACGTTGGTGTTTTCGAACGAACCGAGCACGCTAAACGGCAGCCCTTTCTCGCTCAGCACCGCAGCACCGGAATCGATCATGAAATAGATGGTGGCCGCGGTCAGGGTCAGGATCGGCAAGACCATGTCAATCATGCCGCCGTTGCTCTCCTCCGGGCTCTCCATATCCAGACCGATGGGGCGGCCCTTGGACTCATCCCACAGCTTGCCTTCCAGCGCCCACTCTTCGTGTTGGCGCATCGGGCCGATATCGAGCTGACAGGCGATCACCACCAACACCATGATCAGGGTGAAGACGGCGTAAAGGTTCATCGGGATCATCTCGACAAACGCCGCGATGGGGCTCTGTTCGGTCAGACCGTGGGCCGCCATGATGCCGCCAACCAGGGCGATGATATAAGCGCCCCAGGAGGAGATGGGCATCAGCACGCAGACCGGCGCCGCGGTGGAGTCCAGCAGATAGGCCAGTTTGGCGCGGGAAATCTGGAAGCGGTCGGTGACCGGACGGCAGATGGCCCCCACCGACAGGCTGTGGAAGAAGTCATCGATAAAGAAGGCAAACACCATCATGCCGGTCAGCGCTTTGGCACCCTTGCGGGTCTTGGCACGACGCTCGGCCCACTCGGCAAAGGCACGGGTCGCCCCGGAGACGCTCATCAGGCTGATGAGGCCACCCAGCAGCAGCATAAACAGGATCATGTTGACGTTGTCACGGTTGAGCGCGCCATCGACCCAGAAGATCTTGAGCACGGTATTCAACATGTAATGCAGGGAGTCGAGGGGGGAAAAATGATTGAGCAGCAGACTGCCGGTGACGATGCCCACACCAAGGGACAACAGTACGCGGCGGGTCAGGATCGCCAGCGCAACAGCCAACAGAGGGGGAAGTACGGACCAACCGGAGTCGGCGAAATGACTAATGTCCATGATCTCTTTGCACCTAAAGATTACAGGTGGAGATCTACCGAGAGGATCTAAAGAAACAAAACCTATGGGGAGGTCATACTCCTCAGCCCCTTCAGGTAGCGCTCCATAGTGGATGACTATGGCAGTCCTGCACCTATTAGATGCAGAACCAGCAGCCCGGTATGATGGCCTGGCCACTTCGGCGCTGACTCCTTTCCTTGTGCATCACAGGCATCACCCTCCGCACAAATACTCATAGGCAGCGCGCCTCTACTTAAAGGTATTCGCCAAGCATTTTATCGAGATGGCAGCTTATAGCAAGTTTTTTGATTAAATAGTCATGATAAACATATCAACGTCGGAAAATGGTAGTCAAATGATGCAGCAACGCCAGCTTTGACGCTATTTTCACCTACTGTGGTTTCATTGGCATCCAACCCCTGTTCCCTATTGCTGGCAATATTAAATATCTGCATTGATGATCGCCACGGATATAATATTTAACCCAGCTTGACTTATTTAAATCGCCAAGCAAGAATCAGCTGGAACATAATATTTTTCTCTGACTCGACGTGGTAACTCCTATGAATGAATTTTTAAAGGTACTGCTTAATATCCGCAGTCTGCGTGCGACCTGCCGCGAACTTTCTCTGGAACAACTGGAAGAGGCACTGGAAAAACTCTCTGCTATCGTTGCTGAACGTCAGCAGGATGAAGCTGCCGAGCGTCAGGCCCGTGAAGAGCATCTGCGGAAAATTAATGAATATAGCGAAATGCTGAAAGCCGCCGGTATTGATCCGGCAGAATTGGTAAGCGTTGTCGCCACCGCCACCGGCAAATCAGAAAAAGCCAAACGCGCGCCACGTCCGGCCAAATATCGCTATCAGGATAATGGTGTAGAGAAAACCTGGACCGGCCAGGGCCGTATGCCTTCGGCCATTGCCAGTGCGGTGGCAGCAGGCAAATCACTGGAAGATTTTGCTATCTGACAGCTTTTGTGTTGCGAATAAAAAAACCTCGTCAAGGCGAGGTTTTTTATTGCCGCTTAAACGTGAAATATCAGATAGCCAATTGCGGGCGATCTGCAGCCTTTACCCACAGCACTTCACGCGCTCCTGCCACGCAGATGAGGTAGCGGGCAACGGTAAAGAACCAGTCACTCATCCGGTTCAGATAGGGCAGAACCTCGGGATTAACCCGCTCTTCCCGGCTCAATGTCAGCAGCAAGCGCTCGCAATGACGCACCAAAGTTCGCACCACATGCGCTTGCGCCGCTGCACGGGAACCACCGGGCAATATAAATTGGCGCAGCGGTGGCAATGGCTCGCTATAACGATCTATCTGCTGTTCAAGGCGAGTGGTCCAGGCGGCATTAACCTGCCAAATCGATTCATTCTGGGCATCGCTGGAGAATGCCAACTCGCCCCCCAGATCAAACAACTCCTGTTGCAACAGCTGCAAATCAGCCAATAAGCCGACCTCTTGCGACGGCACATCACAAATCAGCAAGCCAATATGGGAGTTGAGCTCATCGATATAACCGTAGGTCTCGACCCGCAAATGATCCTTGGGCAACTGGATACCATCGGCCAGCCGGGTCATGCCCTTGTCGCCCTGCCTCGTATATATTCTCATACCGACATCCTGTTAATAATGGGAATAATCATGGACTCGAGTCCATTGAGTTTGATCTCGTAAGCCAGCGCCAGCGTCTGGCCCAATTTACCCGCCGGAAAACCGCTGCGCGCCATCCACACCAGATAGGGCTCTGGAATATCGATGATACGCCGCCCCTGATATTTACCGTAAGGCATCTTGTTAGTCAGCGTCAGCAGCACCTGTTCGTCGGAGAGCCAATCCATATTAATCGATATCCAGATATTTATGAGTCTGGATTGAGAGTCGCCAGTTACGCGCGATACAGGTATCCATCGCCAATTGGGTGGCCCTTGGCTTCTGGCTAATCGGCTGCAAGGCAATGACCACATCCGGGCGCAGGGTCGCGGTAGCGAGCAGCGCATCCAGCTCTTCAATATGGTGCTCGGTGGCCACCGGATGCTTGATCTCGTTGGCCCGCTCCAGCGCAGAGACCAGCACAGGCAGCCCCCCTTTCATGCCAATCTTGGGGGAAACAGTGACCCAGGTCTGCTCATGGGTCTTGATCTCGCTGGTACCACTGGTTTCAATCTGCACCTGATAACCCGCCGCCAGCAGGGCTGACGAGAGTTCGTGCAGATCGTAGAGGCAGGGCTCGCCACCGGTGATCACCACATGGCGCGCCTGATAACCCAGCTCGCTAAAGCTGGCGATGATCTGCGCGGTGCTGAGTTGGCTCCAGCAATCGGATTCGTTGGAGCGATCCAGCACCGCCTCTTTACCTACTTCACGAGCCGGATCAACAACCCAGGTATGACGGGTATCGCACCAGGGGCAGCCCACCGGGCAACCCTGCAGGCGAACAAAGATGGCGGGCAGGCCGGTAAAGATGCCCTCCCCCTGGATGGTCTGGAAAATCTCGTTGATTGGGTAGTGCATCTCGATCACGGCTTGTTGCAAAAGTCGCGGATTATACCCCAAGCCACGACAAGACGCAGGCTCACTCTGCGCTTTTCTCGCCCAGCCCGGTTTTCTCAAACAGCCTGGTCATGATGCCCGCCTTGTCGGCCAGATAGTTATTCAGGCCGCGACTGCGCAGCTCGCAAGCCGGACACGTGCCGCAACCGTCACCGGCAATGCCGTTGTAGCAGGTCAGGGTCTGCTGGCGCACCGTGTCGAGGTGACCATAGTGATCCGCCAGTGCCCAGGTCTCGGCCTTGTCGAGCCACATCAAGGGAGTGTCAAAACGGATGCCGCGACCCAGCCCGAGCGAGACAGCCTGATTGAGGGCCTTGACGAACTCGTCACGGCAATCGGGATAGCCGGAAAAATCGGTCTCGCAGACACCGGTGATCACCGCTTCAGCACCCACCTGATAGGCATAGATGGAGGCCAGCGTCAGGAACAGGATATTGCGGCCCGGCACGAAGGTGTTGGGCAATCCGTTATCCTGCAGCTCGCAGCTGACCGGGATGTCGTCACGGGTCAGGGCAGAGACCGCCAGCTCATTGAGCAGCGTCACATCCATCACCTTGTGGGCGGCAATCCCCAGCGCACTGCCCAGACGGCGCGCGGTGTCGATCTCTTCCCGATGGCGCTGGCCATAGTCGAAGGTGATGGCGTGTACTTCATCATACTGAGCCAATGCCTGTACCAGACAGGTGGTGCTGTCCTGACCGCCACTGAAAACCACGACTGTTTTTTTCATCTTGATAACTCCTTCAAATGTCACGCGCGGCGGCCTTCGGCAAAGTCCTGCCACTGAGTATTCAACCGGTTAAACAGGGTCAGCAAGGGCGCATAGTGCTCCGGCCTCGCCTCCCACCGGGACAAGAGGTGATAGCCCGCCTCTATGGTAGAGAGGGCTTCGGGAAAGGGTTTCTTGCGAATGGCATATTGACCGGCAATGGCACCAATGCCGATGCGAGGCAAGTGGGCCAGTGCCGGATTGCTCTGCAACATGCGATAAGCTTTGCGCCAGGTGCCGTCGAGCAAGATAAAAGCAACGGCGGCCGAGTCAGAGGACTCACTCTCCCGCTGTTGGCGAAGTTCGGTCAGCGAAATGGCGTCCTCATCCGGCCAGAGTAGATAGCAGCGACGGGAAGGATCGGCGAGCAGCCCGCTCAGCCACTCATCACGGGAAAAGTCCTCTCCCACATGGATCTCGCACTGTTGCAAAGAGGCCGCCAGCAGCGCCGCGGTGCCCTTGGGATGTGCCACCTCGTTGGGGTGCTGCAGGATGTAGAGGGGCGTGTGATTGTCAACCGGCACAATATAATCGCACAGGCAGGCTTTGAGGGCTCGGGTGCAACGTGTACAGTATCGACTGTTCTTGTCGTTGGACTGTTTCATGTTGTCAGACAAATCTGGATTGCTCTGGGTTATCACGCTCTCTCTCACCAGCTTGCTACTCTTCTTTACCGTTCCCAATCTTCAGCTCTCCTTCGATCGGCCCTTGATCGCAGGTGGCGAAGGGTGGCGGATCATAACAGGCAATCTGGCCCATACCAATCTGTGGCATCTGCTGCTCAATCTAAGTGGCCTCGCCATTCTCTATAGCCTGTTTCGCGACTACCTGGGTCAGGCCCGCCTGCCGCTGCTGATGTTGCTGCTCTGGCTGGCAGTGGGCTTGGGGATCTGGTGGTGGTGCCCGCAGACCCAGTGGTACATGGGGCTATCCGGCTCGCTGCATGGCCTGTTTGTCTGGGGGGCGATGCAGGATATCCGCCACGGACGCCGCACATCGGGCTGGCTGCTGCTGGCAGGGATGGGGCTCAAGCTGGTGATGGACTTCTACAACGCAGGAGAGAGCCCGATCTCCACCCTGATCAATGCCAGGGTACACATCGGCTCTCATCTTATCGGGGCCGGTGCAGGCCTGTTGCTCGGCCTGCACCGTGTTTCACTGAGTGAGCCTGTTACGCACCAGCCAGCTCGGCATTGATACTGGCCAGCATGGCAGCCGGATCGGCAGCCTGGGTAATGGGGCGACCGATAACCAGATAATCGGCACCCGCCTCGACCGCCGCTTTGGGTGTCATCACCCGGCGTTGATCCCCCGCCGCTGAACCGGTCGGACGAATACCCGGGGTCACCAGCTTGAAATCGACGCCCAGCAAGGCTTTCAGCTCATGGGCCTCGTTGGCAGAGCAAACCACCCCATCCAGACCGGAGGTCTTGGTCAGGGTAGCCAGCCGGATCACCTGCTCGGCCGGGCTCACATCCAGACCGAGGGGGATCATATCGGACTGCTCCATGCTGGTCAGCACGGTCACACCAATCAGCAGGGGCGCCTTGTCGCCATAAGGCAGCAGCGCCTCTTTGGCGGCACGCATCATCCGCTCACCACCACTGGCATGCACGTTGACCATCCACACACCGAGCTCGGCACTGGCTGCCACGGCTTTGGCAACGGTATTGGGAATATCGTGAAACTTCAGATCCAGAAAGACATCGAATCCCTTGGCCACCAGCTGGCGTACAAACTGCGGGCCAAACAGGGTAAACATCTCCTTGCCTACCTTGAGACGGCACTGGGCCGGAGAGATACGTTCAACGAACGCTAAGGCATCTGCCTCGTGCTGATAATCCAGCGCTACCAGTACTTTGGGATCTTGCATCTCACATCCTATTGCTTGTTATTCACCGTCCAGACCACGGATCGGCTTGATGGAACCCCACTGACGACAAGATGGGCACTGCCAGAACAGCGAGTGAGTGGCAAAGCCGCACTGCCGACACTTGTGGGTTGACTTGATTTTGATCTGCTCGCCGACCAGCTGTTGCAGCAGTTCGAGGCTCTCCTTGGCAGGCCCCTCCTCCGCACTGGCCAGCTGAAAACCCACCAACTGGTAAAAACCTTTCATCGACGGATGACGACGCAGCTGACGCAGCACCAGTGAACGGGCCTGGCTCAGGCCATCACGCTCTTCAACCAGCTTGGCAAGGGCCAGGGTCACGCTAACACCGGCGTGATCTTCCACCGCCTTTTCAAGCAGCGGGATCAACGCAGGCGTGCGGTCCAACTGCTGATAACACTCGAGCAATTTGGGCATTGCCTCGGACGCAAAGTCGATATCCTGCTCGAACACCCGCAGCAGCTCCTTGCTGGCCTGCTCATACTCCCCCTCTGCCATGGCGAGCTCAGCAAGACGCAAACTGGCTCGGGCACATGCCGGATTGATGGTGAGCGCCCGTTTGAGCTTGGCCAGCCCCTCCCCTTTATTGCCGTCGCGCAGCGCGATCTCGGCTTGCTCGCAATAGAAATGGGAAATGGGGTCGGCCAGCTTCTTGCCCTGGAATTTTTGCAGACGAATCGCCACATCGATGGCCTTGTCCCAATCCCGCAACTGCTGGTGGATGATCAACAGCTGTGCCAGCGCCGTCTCTTCAAAATCGCTATCGTCACACAGCTCATTCCAGAGCGCTTCAGCACGGTCTAGCAAACCGGCAGCCAGAAAGTCGCGAGCCAGCTCCTGCAAGGCCAGCTGGCGCTGCTCCCGGGTCAGTTGGCGGGTCACCAGATTCTGGTGGATCTTGATGGCACGATCGACCTCCCCGCGCTGGCGAAACAGGTTGCCGAGGGAGAGGTGTGTTTCGATGGTTTCACTGTCCACCTCAAGCAGCTGGATAAAGAGATCCACCGCCTTGTCGGATTCATCGGACAGCAAATAGTTGAGGCCCGCCACATACTGGCGGGAAAACTGGTTACTCTGTTTCTGGGTGTCCTGGCGAACACTCCTGCGCCCCATGTACCAGCCATAACCGGCAGCGATGGGCAACAGCAGGAAAAGCAGTTCAAGCATTGAGGAACATTATTCCTTACCCGGTGACCGGGCCAGCTCCAACTCGCGGGATTGACGACGCATGGTGCGGTTGAGGGTGCGGTTTTGCATTTTCAGGCGCAGGAACAGCAGGCCAAATACCAGCCAGCCCAGCAAAAAACCACCAGCGAAGAAGAAGCCCAACAACATGGCAAGTGAAAACTCGCCCTGAGCAATCAGGTAATTGAACTGAACCAGCTGGCCATTTTGTGAACCCAGGGCCAGGGTCAGAACAAACACCAGCACCAGCGGAATGAGGGCCAAAATACGCTTCATAAGAGCTCCCTGTCAGTATCTAATGAGAGGCTGATTATCCTTAAAATCGCAGGCAGACTCTAGAGTGAATGGGAAAAGAGTTTAAGAAACAAGACGATTGGCACAGGAATAGGCGCCAAAAACAAAAAAGGCATACCCGAGGTATGCCCATTTCTGCATTATTCAATGATGTTGACGCGCTCGCGCAACTCTTTGCCAGGTTTGAAGTGCGGGACATATTTCCCGGTCAGTTCAACCTTGTCCCCGGTCTTGGGGTTGCGTCCCACACGGGGCGCACGATAGTGCAGTGAAAAACTGCCAAATCCGCGGATTTCAATCCGGTCGCCGTTTTGCAAGGTCGACGCCATCTGTTCAAGGATCTCCTTGATGGCGGCTTCGACATCCTTGGCCGGCATATGCATGCGGCTGGATGCCAGTTGTTCGATGAGATCTGATTTGGTCATAACGTTAAATCTCCTTCCCCGATCACATGCAATATTCATTTTGCCAGGATAAAAAAGGGCGGCGCAATGCCGCCCTTTTCTTGCATCAAGGATTACTCACCCTTGGCGGCTTTGAACGCTTCCATCATAGCATTGCTGAACACAACTTCTTCTTGTTGGTTCAGGCTATCGATAGCAACACGCTCATCAGCCTCGTCCTTAGCACGGACAGACAGGCTTACGGTGCGGTTCTTACGATCAACGCCCATGAATTTAGCTTCTACTTCGTCACCAACAGACAGCACCAGAGTGGCGTCTTCTACGCGGTCACGAGCAGCGTCGGAGGCACGCAGGTAGCCTTCTACGCCGTCAGCCAGTTCGATAACGGCACCTTTGGCATCAACCTCGGTAACCTTACCCTTCACGATAGCACCTTTCTTGTTGTCAGCCAGGTACTTGTTGAACGGGTCTTCTTCGATCTGCTTGACACCCAGGGAGATGCGCTCACGCTCCGGATCCACTTGCAGAACAACGGCTTCGATCTCGTCGCCTTTCTTGAATTCACGCACGGCTTCTTCGCCCTGGTTGTTCCAGGAGATGTCAGACAGGTGAACCAGACCGTCGATGCCGCCATCCAGACCGATGAAGATACCGAAGTCAGTGATGGACTTGATCTTGCCGGAAACACGGTCGCCTTTGGCGTGAGTTTCGGCAAACAGCTGCCACGGGTTGGATTTGCACTGCTTCAGACCCAGGGAGATACGACGACGCTCTTCGTCGATGTCCAGAACCATCACGTCAACCACGTCGCCAACGTTAACAACTTTGGACGGGTGGATGTTCTTGTTGGTCCAATCCATCTCGGATACGTGTACCAGGCCTTCAACGCCTTCTTCGATTTCAACGAAGCAGCCGTAGTCGGTCAGGTTGGTCACGCGGCCAGACAGACGGGTGGTCTCCGGGTAACGCTTGGCGATAGCAACCCAGGGATCTTCGCCCAGCTGCTTCAGACCCAGGGATACACGGGTACGCTCGCGGTCGAACTTCAGAACCTTGACAGCGATCTCGTCGCCAACGTTGACGATTTCGGAAGGATGCTTAACGCGCTTCCACGCCATGTCGGTGATGTGCAGCAGGCCGTCAACACCGCCCAGATCTACGAATGCACCGTAGTCGGTCAGGTTCTTGACGATACCCTTAACTTCTTGACCTTCTTGCAGGTTAGCCAGCAGGCTTTCACGCTCGGAGGTATTCTCGGTCTCGATCACGGCACGACGGGAAACAACAACGTTGTTGCGCTTCTGGTCCAGCTTGATGACTTTGAACTCGAGTTCTTTGTTTTCCAGGTGAGCGGTGTCACGGATCGGACGCACGTCAACCAGAGAACCCGGCAGGAAGGCACGGATGCCGTTCAGTTCAACGGTGAAACCACCCTTGACCTTGCCGTTGATGATACCGATAACGGTAGCTTGCTCTTCGTATGCCTTCTCAAGCTGCAGCCAGGCTTCGTGGCGCTTGGCTTTTTCGCGGGACAGCTTGGTTTCGCCGAAACCATCTTCGATAGAGTCCAGAGCCACATCAACGGTATCGCCGACGTTGATTTCCAGCTCGCCCATGGCGTTCTTGAATTCTTCAGCCGGAATAGCGGACTCGGATTTCAGACCGGCGTCAACCAGTACGAAACCGTTCTCGATAGCAACGACAGTACCCTTGACGATGGAACCTTGACGGGTTTCAACGGCGTTCAGGGACTCTTCAAAGAGTTGAGCAAAAGATTCGATCATTGTTTATGTCACAAATGAAACATCCACTTGCAATCCGGCGCAAGCGGGGCTGTTTTAAATAATCTGCGCCATCCTTGGTGCAGACGACCGGGTGTCAGCTTGCGCTGGCATCACCAAGTTGTTGCTCTGCATAGGCGAGCACTGTTGCCAGCACGTCATCTATGGTCATGGCGGTAGAGTCTACCACCAGAGCATCTTCTGCCGGTTTCAGGGGCGCAGTAGCGCGATTTCTGTCGCGATCGTCACGTTCCCGGATCTCGGTTAAAAGACGCTCAAAGTTAACATCAAAGCCCTTATCTTGCAACTGCTTATAGCGGCGCTGGGCCCGTTCTTCGGCGCTGGCGTCGAGGAAAATCTTCACCTCGGCCTCGGGAAAAACCACGGTGCCCATGTCGCGACCATCAGCGATCAGACCCGGAGCCTGACGAAATGCCCGTTGACGGCGCAGCAAGGCTTCGCGTACCCGAGGGAAGGCGGCGATTTTACTGGCGGCATTGCCCACCTCTTCGGTGCGGATGGTGCGCGAGACATCTTCCCCTTCCAGGATCACCTTGACCAGATCCCCTTCAACCTGAAATTGCACATCCAGATTGGCGGCCAGCGGTACTAATGAGGCTTCACTGTCCAGCGCTACATCGTGATGCAGAGCGGCCAGGGACAACACCCGATAGATGGCGCCCGAGTCCAGCAAGTGCCAACCCAGCTTCTCGGCGAGCAGCTGACACAAGGTGCCTTTTCCTGCGCCACTGGGGCCATCAATTGTCATCACGGGGGCCATCTGAGGCATAACTTCTCTCCTGCACTGTGTTGCTCCCATCCCGAGGGGGTGGGTTAATGGGCGCCGATTATACCCGAATGTGGTGAGCCTGGCAGTCATCAATCCGCACAAAGGACCAAAACCACGGCGGGCAGTTGTGCTTGTCTCTTACTTGGACATTTCATTAAGCAATGCAGGGACTTGTTCTTATGGTCGTTGCCGACAAGGCGCGCTAAACTGGCCCCCTTTTTTGAGCCGTTAGCAGTAAGGAGCAACCTATGAGCAGCGTTACCCTCGTGGCCAAATCAAAATTGCCAACCCCCTGGGGCACCTTCACGCTGGTAGGTTTTCAGGAAACCGGCACTGGCAAGGATCACGCCGCACTGGTGATGGGCGACATTACCGGTGAAGAGCCCGTGCTGGGCCGGATCCACTCAGAGTGCCTGACCGGCGACGCCCTGTTCAGCCTGCGTTGTGACTGCGGTTTCCAGTTGCAGGCCGCCATGGAAAATATCGCCAAGGCGGGTCGTGGCGTGTTGTTGTATGTGCGTCAAGAGGGCCGTGGCATCGGTTTGCTCAACAAGATCCGTGCCTATCACCTGCAGGATCAGGGTGCCGATACCGTTGAGGCCAACGTGGCCCTGGGTTTCGCCGCCGACATGCGCGATTACACCATCTGCGCCGATATGCTCAAGCAGCTTGAGGTCAAGTCACTCAAACTGATGACCAACAACCCGCGCAAGATGAAGGCGATGGAATCCTTTGGCATTCCGGTGGCCGAACGGGTGCCGTTGCAGGAAGGGCGCAATCCCCACAACGAGTTCTATCTGTCTACCAAGGCCAACAAGCTGGATCACATGCTGAAGAAGTGAGCCTGCATTGACGAATGCCAGATAGTCAAACGCCTCCAATTCGGAGGCGTTTTTCTTGAGACAGTCACATACCGACCCAGGCTATCGCACTGGCACGGTCAGATTGGCCAGCAGTGCATCAAGCTCTTCGCCAGTGCGGGCAGCACAGCATTGGTCGACCTGCTCCCGGGTCAATTGCGGCGCGAGACGTGCAATCAGGTCATACAGATAGCCGCACAAAAACGCCCCTCTGCGTAACCCGATAGCGGCCACACCACCAGGTAGCCAGGGCACAGCCTTGAGCAGCAGATCCCCATCGCGCTGGAGCTCCCAGGCAAAGGTTGCCATCACCCCGATGCCCATCCCTTGTCTGACATAGGTCTTGAGCACATCGCTGTCGCTCGCACAACAGGCGATACGGCTCTCGGCATGAGCGCAATCAGAGCCCTGAGTAGTGGAGAGAGCCCTTCCGTCAGTCACCAGGGCAAACTCGACCAGCTCGGCCTGGGTCAGCGATGTCGCTTTGGCCAACGGATGATCCTTTGGCAGCACCAAGCCCCGTTGCCACTGAAAACAGGGCAGTATCAGCAGATCGCTCCCTTCCTCCAGATCATCGGCAAGCAGCAGATTGGCAGCGCCATCATGCACGGCTGCGCGGCACTGCGCCGCACTCCCCTGCATAACCGTCACCGAGACTTTGGGAAAGCGGGCCATGAATCCCTTGAGGATGGCAGGCAGAATATAGCGAGCCTGCAGATGGGTGGCAGCAATGGTGAGGGTTCCCTGCTCAGGATGCACATGCTGCCTGGCCATCACCTTGATGGTGGCCACCTTGTCCAGCACCTCGGCGGCCACTTTGATCACATCCCGACCGATGGGGGTGATCTGGGTCAGGTGTTTGCCACTGCGCTCGAAGATCTGGATCCCCAGTTCATCCTCCAGCATCCGCACCTGTTTGCTGATCCCGGGCTGGGAGGTAAAGAGGCTCTCGGCGGTGGCCGACAGATTCAGCCTGTGGTTCGCCACCTCGACGATATAGCGCAATTGCTGCAGTTTCATGGTGTAGCCCTCAAGCGAACCCACCATTAATAGTAACAAACTTTCTGCAAGGGCCCGCCGCCATCAGGCCGGGCGCTCCTTGAGCAGGAAATCGCGCAAAGCACGGTTGGCCATGGAGAGCGGATCGCCACGCCGCCACGCCACACAGAGATCGAGATAGATGGGCGGGTCGAAGGGCACACCACTCAGATCCGGTTCCTCTTCCAGCACCATCCGCAAGAAGGTGGTCACCGCAAAGCCTTGCCGCACCACGGCCTTGAGCAGAGGGATGAGATTGCTCTCGAAGGCGATATCGGGTTCGACGCCCAGGCTCTGGGCCAGCGCCTCCATATGCTCCCGGTGATAGAAACCGCGGCGAAACAGCGCCAACTCCTGAGCAAAAAACTGCGAGAGGGTCACGGCCGGTTCGCCGCGCAGGGGGTGATCATCCCCTACAACCATCAACATCTCTTCGCTTAGCAGATGTGCCCCCTCGATGGCGGGCGGCAGATCACTGGTGATGAGGATGGCCAGATCGAGGGAGCCATCCACCATCCGGCTGAGCAGCTCGCGGGTACCGGCCTCTTCGACCCGGATCTTGAGCCCGGGATAGCGATGCTTGAAGGCCATCAGACGAGGGGGAAAATAGTAGGAACCCATCATATAGGGGATCCCGATCCGCACCTCCCCTCGCTCCAACCCCTTCAGTTCGGCCATCTCAGCCTCGGCCTGATGCATTTGCAGCAACAGGCGCTCGGCATGACGACAGAGCACCTCCCCCTCCGGGGTGAGCCGTACCGCACGGTCCTGCCGATCAAACAGCCGCAACTCGAGCTGCTGCTCCAGTTTGGCGATGGCCATGCTGATGGCAGGTTGTGCCACATGCAGGCTGTTGGCAGCCTTGGTAAACGAACCGGTATCCCTGACCGCCAGCAGATAGGTGAGCTGTTTCAGATCCATGCATCAATTTGTCTTATGAGATAGATAACTTAAATATATTATATTTATAACAGCAAGGACTCTACCCTGACCAAAAGCTGTCAGGACAATACGCAATGATTGAAGTCGGAAGTCGCGAGTGGATACGTGCAACCCTGGCCCTCAGCCTGGGCTCTTTTCTGGTGTTTCTGAACCTCTACCAGACCCACCCCCTGTTACCCCTGATTGCCGAGGTCTTCTCGGTCAACTCCCTCTCGGCCAGCTGGACCCTGGCAGGCTGTACCGCAGGCCTCGCCGCCTCCCTGCTGATCTGCGCCAGACTGGCGGATCGCCATGGCCGTCGGCAGGTCATGCTGGGCACCCTCACCTTGGCAATCCTGCTCTCGTTGTTGATCCCGCTGGTTGAGCAGTTCAGCTCCCTGCTATTGCTGCGCATCCTGCAGGGGGCGCTGCTGGCCGGGTTACCAGCCACTGCGATTGCTTATATGGGGGAAGAGTTCAGCAAACGGGCGCTGCTCTCGGCGGTAGGGGTCTATATTGCCGCCAACTCCCTCGGTGGCATTGCCGGTCGGGTGGTCGGTGGCCTGCTGGCGGGCTGGTTTGGCGACTGGCAGCATACCTTTCTGGGGATTGGTGTTATCAGCCTGTCGCTGTTGCCGCTGGTCTTCTGGCTGCTGCCCCCTCAGACCCGCTTTGTGGCGAGCGCCCCCGTTCGTGGTCAATTTGTCCGCGCCTTGCAGCAACACCTGACCAACCCCTTGCTGGTAGGGGCCTATCTGATTGGCGGCCTCAACTTTATGGTGTTTCTGAACCAGTTCAGCTACCTCACCTTCTTGCTGGCCAAGCCCCCCTTCTCCCTGCCCACTCAATGGCTCGGCATGCTGTTTCTCACCTATCTTTCGGGGACCGTGGCCTCCTCCCTGAGCGGCCGTTTCGCCAACCGCTGGGGGGCACAACGCATGCTGCTGGTCGGGATCGCGCTGATGGCCATCGGCAGTCTGTGGCTGCTGCAGGGCAGTCTGCTCGGGATCCTGAGCGGCTTGCTGGTCTCCAGCTTCGGTTTTTTCCTGGCACACGCCTGTGCCAGTGCCTGGGTCGGTCATCATGTCGAACACAACCGGGCCCTCGCATCCTCCCTCTATCTGGTGGCCTACTATCTGGGAGCCAGTCTGGGTGGGCTTTACTTGCACCCGTTCTGGGAACGGGGCGAGCTGGGCGGGTTGGTCATGGGAATTGAACTGGTCCTCATCCTGACGGTGGGCTTGAGCCTCTGGCTTGGTCGTCTCAAGCAACAAACAGAATCGCCACTGCCCACCCAGCAACCCCACCGGCACGGGTAAGGGGCTCCGCGCAAACAGGCTCACGCACAATTAGATAACCATCTCGCGGCCAAGCACCGCCAGATAGCAAAAGGTGTCACACGGTGATAATGCCGATCATTTAAGGATCCATTGACCGATCCTTCTAGCCCCCTTTGTCGCCCCCAGCACTTTCCTGCAAGCTAGCAAAAAGCTTGGCCACAAGAGCATCGAGCGGCGG
This sequence comes from Aeromonas sp. QDB23, assembly GCF_027707745.1. Taxonomy (NCBI): domain Bacteria; kingdom Pseudomonadati; phylum Pseudomonadota; class Gammaproteobacteria; order Aeromonadales; family Aeromonadaceae; genus Aeromonas; species Aeromonas sp. QDB23. Next base: position 107,141 of record NZ_JAPCJA010000006.1, on the reverse strand, counting down.
TTCCACGACACCGCCGCAGGCAGGCACCCGCAGGCCAATGTAGTGGTCTAATCACCCCGGTTGGGCCAAGCTGCAGCTGCTTGCCGTCGATAGAGTGATGTGGCGCACGCCCGATCCCCCGGACAACTCTGCCGCCTTTGCCAAGTCCGGTACCCAGCAGGCGAGACCGCCTATCCGCAGGTTCGCATACTTTGTCAGATGGAGCTAACCAGCCACCAGCTTGTTCAAACCGTCATGGATAGCTGCGCCGTCAACGAGATTGTGCTGGCGGAGAAGCTTATCGACCACACGCCAGGCAAACCACCGGCAACGAGCGGCACTGGCTGCTGCCACTCAACGCGGGGGCGCAAAGAAGTGGCCGCTGTTGCCCGAAACGATAGAAGCCCGCTTGCTGACTCGTACTATCAACGGCAAGGAGCACCAAGTGTTGACCTCGATGGTCGACCCGATGCGTTTCCCTGGGACTGACATCGTCGAGCTCTACAACCATCGCTGGGAAATATAGATCTGGGCTATCGGGAGATGAAACACAACCTGCAACAACACCGACTGACCCTGCGCAGCCAGATGGTGAAGATGGCCGCGAGTCTCAAGGGAGACTTGGCTAGCCAGCTGAGTTTTCACATGGCGTCGGTCTATCTCATTCATGAACTGAGCTGCATGCTGTACATGTCGCCGGGGACTATCCCGAAGCGGGTAGCTGAGCTGGAGAAACAGGCGGGACAGTTTGTATTGCCAGAACGAAGGGAGCGAGGTTACCCCCGCTGCGTGAAGCCAAGGCCACAGAGGTATAGTGTGAAAAAAGCCAATAAAAACAATGCCAGTCAGGCTTAACTGACTGGCATTACCCACAAGGAGCCCTGTTTATTTGTGTATCACTGACGTATTGGCTCAGGTAAAGCTGGTGGCGGGCAACTGGCAGGCCACGGCTTCGCGGCGCAGTTGCTGCAAGCGGGCAAGCAGTCCGCTCTGGCCCAGTTCCGTCTCCTGAGGCGAGAGATTGTCCACCAGCAGCGGATAGTGATCCGTCACCGCCTGCATCAGCCAGTCGAGACGGCGCAGGGTGAGCGGGCCGCAGCTTTGGCCGCTCAGATCATCGGCCACATCGAGCCGGTGGCTGCGATACATGTCCCGCCACCAGCTGGCGACCAGCGCCTCGTCGCTCGCCAGTGCGGCGCTCCACTCCCCCTGCAAGGCATGCAAGCGGGCCAGCACTGGCGCACTGGCCCCTTCACGGATCAGGTGATGGATCTCCCGTTTCACCCATTTCAGACAAAGCTCGCGCCAGTAGCGAAATTGCGGCAAGGGATCGGCCTCATCGAGCCAGAGCCCTGACAGGGTGCGGGTCTCCAGCCGCTCCGGCACATGGAACTGCGGGTCGACCAGACCGTTGGAGTTGTATTCAAAGCGGGGATCGAAGGTCCACATATAGCCAAAATCGAACACGCTGATCTGCTCGCCGTCATCGAGCAGGTTGCCCGGGCTCGGGTCCCAGTCAAACCAGCCCCAGCGGGCCAGCTCCCCCTGCACCTCCAGCATCTGGGCCAGATTACGTTCGTTGAGCTGATGCACCGGCACGCCCCGCAACCAGGGGGAGACCAGCACTCCGGCCCGCGCCGAGCCAAAGCTGGTGCAGACCACATGGGAGAGGATGGTGGGATGCAGCTCGCGCAGCGCCTCGATTTCGCGCCGCCGCTCCAGTTCGGTCAGAAAGGCGGTCTTGCCATCGAGGTTGGCCACCAGCGAATCCTGACGCCGCCGCTTGAGGCACCAGTGGTGCCCTTCCACCTTGAGGTGAAACACCTCGGCGGTGAGACCGTGACGATAGACCTTGATCACCGCCGGATGGGTATCCTTCAGTTTGACCAGCTGTGCCAGCGGCAACGGGCAGTCACGCTCGCGTCCGATCCGGATCTCTTCCTTGCTCTCCAGCATGCGCAGCAATCTGGCCTGGCGCGCCATCACCTTAGGATTCATACATGTACCTCCTGTCGCTATTGAGAGACTAAACAGCGCCTTTCTCCCAGGCCAGCGGCAAAACCCCATGATGACGCTTTCATCACATATTCCGTGCAACCCCTCGATCGGGATCACAATTTGCAAGGTTGAACTGTAACCAAATATTCATTGAGTGGTCATTAAATTGACAACCCGGAACAAGGCCCGCACCATCGGGTCAAACTCTATGCGGATGAACGATCTCTCCCTCACTCGCTCAAAGGATGAGCTTATATGAATCGCCCCTCCTCAGGCCGCCACCGCGTCCTGAGTCTGCCCTCTGGGCTGCTGGCCCTGCTGGGCGGATTGCTGCTGCTGACGCTGTTATTGCCGCTGATCAATCCCGGCAGCTGGCTGGGCCGTGCCCAGCCGCTGGTGCTGGGTCCCGCCGACAATCCGCTGGCGACCCTCACCCGCCACGCCCAGCTCTATAAAAGCGACAGCCGCGGCCTCTATCTGGTGGTGCGCAGCCAGTGGCAGTTGCGAGGGCCGCTGCAAGCGGGGGACAAGGTACGGGTGGAGCTGCTCAACGACAAGGGAGAGCGGATCGACGAGCTGAGTCAGGCGGTGGATAAACGTCAGGTTTGCCGCAATAACCGCTGCTCATTGGATCTCAACAGCACCCTGCGCGCCCCGGACGACGCGCTGGCCAGCCGCTATCAGCTGCGCATCGGCCTGCTACTCAAGGATCGCCCCGAGAGCGGCGATTTCAGCCAGATCCTGCAAACCCTGCCGGAGCAGGGCTTCAACCTCACCTATCTGGTGGTGAGCCTGACTCTGGTGCTGGCCCTGAGCGCCGCCGTGCTCAAAACTGTGCTGCCCAAGCTGCGCCGCAGCCTGCGCTGGCGGATCATCGGCAGCCTGCTGCTCGGCAACCTCACCTTCGTGCTGCTGCACGGCTTCGTGGTGTTCAAGCTGGGGGAGTTTCTGCTCTGGTCAGGCTTTCGGCCGGAGCACTACTACCTCGCCTGGGGCAGCATGGTGCTGGGCTGGAGCCTCTGCGCGCTGGCGGGCTTCAACCTCTATATGGGGCTGGTCTTTACCGCGCTTTCGGGCATAGGTCTGCTCGCCAACTTTATGAAGATCGCCATCTACGGCGTGCCGCTCGGCGGGGATGATTTTGGCAACCTGCTGGCGCTACTGCGGATCCTGCTCGATCAACATCCCATCCTGCCCATCTTCACCCTCTTGCTGGCTCTTTTTCTCTGCTGGCGCTTCGCCCTGTCACGCTGGGTGTTACGCACTGCCGCCGCCACCGTCGCCTTCTTTGCGCTGTGCGTGTTTGCCACCCAGACAGGCAACAAGCTGCTGGGGGCCAACATTCGTTACGTGGACCGCGCGGTCAACTACCACAGGGACATCATCCGCTCCGGCCCCGGCCTCTATCTGTTCAATCTGGTGGACGAGATGCTGCAAAGCGGCAGCGTGTTTCGCTACCCCTTGCAGATCAACGAGCTGACCCCGCAGCTGAGCCATCCGCCCCAAGGCATTGCGCCGCGCTGGGATCTGGTGATCGTGCTGCAATATGAGTCGCTCTGGCTCGACTGGAAGGGGCGGATCTGCGCCCCGGCCCCTACTCTCTCCCTGCCTGCCAGCGTGCAGCAGTGGCACAAGACCATCCACTCCCCCACCACCGGCGGCATGACGGTGCTGGCGGAGTTCGAGATGAACACCGGCCTGCCGGTGGGCTTGCTCAAGCAGGGTGTGGTGCCCTACTACTACCTCTCGGAGCAGGTGCCGGGGCTGGCCCAGAGCGCCAGACAGAGCGGCTATAAGACGCTGTTCGCCCACCCCTATGTGGAAAAATTCTGGGGCCGCGCCAAGGCGATCCCGGCGCTCGGCTACGAGGAGCGCTGGTTCGATACCCGCTTCACCACCCTAGAGCACAAGGGACTCTATATTTCCGACGATGCGCTGATCGACCATATGCTCAAGCGCAGCGAGCAGGATAGCCAGCCGCTGTTTGCCTACGCGGTCACCATGCAGGGGCACGGCCCCTTCGATGGCCCCCGCTATCAGGGGCAGGAGCGCAGCGGCGCCTGCCCGAACCAGAGCGAGAGCGACACCCAGCTGCTCAACACCTACTACACCGGGGTGGTGGATGCCATGGCCTCGCTGGAGCGGCTGCTCAAGACCCTCGACCAGTCGGGCAAACGCTATCTGGTGGTGGCCTTTGGCGATCACCAGCCATTTTTGATGTCCGCCGGCAAGGGTATTCACGGCGACAAACCGGCGCGCGATGCCACCTACCAGATCCCCATGATGGCCTTTGCCCGCGCCGATGATCCCCTCAATCTGGCAACCCAGTTTGCGCCAGTGCGCCAGCTCTACCAGATGGGTCAGGCCACTCGTCAGCTGCTGGCGGGGGATATCACCCCCATCGAGGACAAACCTCTGCTCCATCCGGTGCTGGGGGAAGAAAAAGGGTTCGACCCATCGAGCCTGGTGCCGCAGATCCGCGCCAGCTTCCGGCCCGATGCCCTGCCCTGATCCCACCCCACAAAAACAGACAAGGCCGCATCAGCGGCCTTGTTTTTTGACATTCATTTAGCACTCATTCTGCTCGCCACCAGGGCTGCAGCAAGGTGAGCTGCTGACGGTCGAGATCGAGCGCCACCTCGATGCCCAGCGGCAGCGTCAGCATGGGGTGGGTATGGGCACAATCAAACTCCGCCAGAATGGGGAAGTTCAGCTCCCCCACCACCTCCAGCAGGATATCGAGCGGGCGCTTGCCGCTACCCTGATCGTTGAACAACTCGTGTTTGCCGAGAATAAGGCCGCCGATCCGATCAAAGACGCCACACAGCTTGAGATGGGCGAAGGATCGCTCCAGCGTCTCGGCAGATTTCAGGCTGTCCTCCAGCAACAGAATGTCACCGCGCTCGATGGCGGGCATATAGGGGGAACCCCAGATCCCCGCCATGGTGTTGAGGTTGCCGCCGATCAGCCGTCCCTCTACCCGCCCTGTCCCCACCGAGATCAGTCGGTTGGGCTGGCAGAGCTTGGCCCGGGTCTGGTTTTCCCAATCCAGTCGCTCATCGCTCGAGTGCGCGGGGGTAGGCAGCGTGCAGGGGACGCCAGCTTCATCAGCCAGCACAATCTGTAAAAAACTTGCCAGCGTCTCGTCCACCAGCGGCGGTAACTCGCCAAAGGAGGCCACCAGCGCCGGGCCATAAAAAGTAACCAGGCCAGTTTGGGCATGGATGCCGAGCAGCAGCGCCGTCACATCGGAGTAGCCAACGATGATTTTGGGATCGCGCCTCAGCGCCTCGAAATCGAGGTAGGGCAGCAGGGAGTTGGAGTTGCTGCCGCCAATCACCGACATGATGCAGCGCACTTGCGGGTCGCGAATAAGGGCGTTGAGCTCTTCGGCCCGCGCGGCGATGGAGCCGGATCGCCAGTGATCCTGCTGGCCAGTCAGGCTGCCCGCCTTGAGCCGGAAGCCCTTCCCCTCAAGAAACGCCCTGGCGCGGGCAAAACGGTTGGGGGCCCAGGCGGTCGCCGCGCTGGAGGGGGAGAAAAAAGCGATGGTATCGCCACGTTTGAGCAGCGGGGGAACCAATAACGTCATGACACGCGCATCCTTGCCAACATCCAGCCATTACAGAATCTTTGAGACTCTTACATAACCCCTTTGATCACAACGGGTTTTATCGTTAGCGTTTAGAAATACCAAACACTTGATTCATTATTAACAGATATTCTAAACGCTATCCCCTTCCTAGAATGACCTCATTGCGATGGCCAACCCCGGTTGGCTATCAAAGCGGTCGGTCTGACAGCCCGGACGTTTCTCCCCCACTTATCTTTTATCTCTCACTTATCAATGAGGTGCTTGTCATGAATAGAACCGCATCCCCCAGCGCATTGGTTGTAGAAGGCGGTGCCATGCGTGGCATCTTTGCCAGCGGTGTGCTGGATGCGTTTATCGAGCATGACTATCGCCCCTTTGACTTCGCCATCGGCGTCTCGGCAGGGGCCACCAACCTCTTGGCCTACCTCGCCAGCCAGCATGGCCGCAGCCACGACATCCTGACCGAGCTGGCGTGCAGCCAGCAGTTTATGGATCCCCTGCGCTTTGCCAAGGGGGGCAATCTGGTGGATATCCACTGGCTGTGGAACACCAGCTGCCGCAAATACCCCCTCGATATCCATCGCTATCGCGAGACCGGCATCCCCTTTTATGCGGTGGTGACCAATACCCTGACCGGCAAGGCGGAGTACATCCGGGTCAAGCCGGAGAACATGAACGAGGTGCTGCCCGCCAGCTGCGCCATTCCCCTCGCCTCCCACGAATACCCGGAGGTCCATGGGGTACCGATGACAGATGGCGGCGTCGCCGACTCCATCCCGGTGATCGAGGCCTACCGCCGCGGTGCCCGTCATATGACGGTGATCCTCTCCGAGCCGCTCGGCTACCGGCTCAAACCGATGCCGTTCCCCTGGATGATCCGCACCCTGCTCAAGACCCGCCCCGCGCTGGCCTATGCGCTGGAGCAGCGGGATCGCAGCTACAACGAGGCGCTCGATTTTATCGCCAATCCGCCGGCTGACTGCCAGATCGAGGTGATCGCCCCGGCCGACTACTTCCCCGTGTCCCGTTTTACCCGCGATATCAACAAGCTGGAGATGGGATACGTGATGGGCAAGTGCGCTGGCTATCAGGCCGCCCTGCTCAATTGATGACAGGCATGACCCGACCTGCCGCGACGCACGCGCCGCCAACACAATAACAATCGGGTCAGTTGAGCAACATGAGTCATAAAAACAGACCGTGGCGAGGCAAGCGCGGCCAGAACCGGTGCCAGACACTCTGAGCAGCCAGCCCCTCATCCCTATGCCAGGGCATCTCACCCTCATACAAGGTGTTTATTTATGTCGTTTCTTCTCACCCATCCCGCGCTGGCGCAGCTGTTCGAGCGGCTGCTGCCCGATTACCGGATCATGGCGCCCGCGGCCGAATATCGGGGCGGCCGCTTCTCCGACACCGACAACGTCACCTACCACAGCATCCGCCATCCGGCCGAGCTGGTGTGGCAGGAGAAGTCCCACTTCTCCCCGAAAGAGGTGGTGCTCCCCATCACCCAGACCCTGTTCCACTTCGACAATCTGGAGCTGCGCGAATCCAAGGTGGAGGCCAAGCCCACCCTGCTGTTCTTGCGCAGCTGCGATATCCACGCCCTGCGCCGACTGGATCAGGTCTATCTCAAGAACGGCCAGAACAGCGACGTCTACTACGCCAGACTGCGCAGCAAGCTCAAGCTGGTGCTGCTGGAGTGCCGCGAGAGCTTCGAGAACTGCTTCTGCGTCTCCATGGGGAGCAACGAGACCCGAGACTACGCCGCTGCTATTCGTCTGAGTGATGAGGGTGCCCGTATCGAGGTCAAGGATCCCGAGCTGCTCGGCTACTTTGCCGAGCTGGGCGAATCCGATGACTTCACCCCGGAGTTTGTCCAGAGCAACCCGGTCAAGGTACGCCCCCCGGACAGCGTCTGTGACGACCCCCAGCGGATCCGCCAGATCCTCACAGCTCACCCGGTCTGGGCCGAGTACGACAGCCGCTGCATCGGGTGCGGCCGCTGCACCACCTCCTGCCCGACCTGCAGCTGCTACAGCGTGCACGACCTCACCTATGCAGAGAATCCCAAGCAGGGTGAACGCCGTCGCCAGTGGGCCAGTTGCATGGTGGATGGCTTCAGCGACATGGCCGGTGGCCACGGTTTTCGCGCCAAACATGGCGAGCGCCTGCGTTATCGCGCCCTGCACAAGGTCAACGACTACAAGGCCCGTCAGGGAGAGGAGCACATGTGCGTCGGCTGCGGCCGCTGCGACGATCGCTGCCCTCACTACATCTCCTTTAGCAACATCATCAACAAGATGACCGATGTGGTCGAACAGACCATCGCAGCCGACCACGCGCAGGGGGCGAACTGATATGTGCCAGTGCCAGCAAACCGCAACAGCAGAACAACAGCAGAACGTGGTCGAAAACCGTCTGCTGCCCAAGGCCTACACCATTCTGGCCATCGAGCGTCACACCGAGCTTGAGTGGAACTTTCGGGTATCACGCGATTTTGATGTCCACTACGGCCAGTTTGTGGAGATCTCCCTGCCTACCGTCGGCGAAGCGCCCATCTCGGTCTCCGACTATGGCGATGGCTATGTGGATCTGTTGATCCGCAAAGTCGGCAAGGTAACCGATGCGCTGTTTGCCCTCGATGTGGGCGACAAGGTGTGGATGCGCGGCGTCCATGGCAACGGCTATCCGCTGGAGGCCTACCGCGACCAGCACCTCATCGTGGTGGCGGGCGGCACCGGCGTCGCCCCGGTCAAGGGGCTGCTGCGCCGCTTCAGCAAACATCCGGAAGAAGTGAAGTCCCTCGACATGATCCTCGGCTTCAAGAACGAGCAGGCGGTGCTCTATCGCCACGAGATGCCGCTCTGGGCCGAGCAGCAGAACCTCATCGTCACCCTGGATGAGGGCAAGGAGAGCGAGCAGTTTCGCATTGGCCGGGTCACTGACTACATCGACCAACTGGATCTCGCTGACAAGGAGGATATCCAGGTGATCGTGGTCGGCCCCCCCATCATGATCCGCTTCGTGGTACTCGCCTTCCTCGAGCGGGGCATCCCCAAGGATCGCATCTGGGTCGACTACGAACGCCGCATGGCTTGCGCCGTGGGCAAGTGTGGCCACTGCCGGATGGGCGACACCTATATCTGCGTGGATGGACCGGTCTTTCGTTTTGACCAGGCCCAGCATCTGATCGACTGAGGGAGAACACCATGAGTCTCGATATCGACATCATCAAGGCCCGCGCCAAGAACGAATACCGCCTCTCCAAGGTGCGCGGCGAAGCGATGATCAGCGTACGCATTCCAGGCGGGATCATGCCCGCCCACCTGCTGGCGGTGGCCCAGCAGATCGCCGAACAGTACGGCAACGGCCTGATCCACCTCACCACCCGCCAGAAGCTGGCGATGCCCGGCATCAAGTATCAGGACATGGACAAGGTCAACGCCGCCCTCGAGCCCTTTATCAAGGAGATCGAGGTTGAGACCTGCGGCATCGAGGTAGAGGACACCCGCGCCGGTTACCAGACCATCGGCGGGCGCAACATCGTCGCCTGTCAGGGCAACACCATCTGCCAGAAGGGCAATATCGACTGTACCGGGCTGGCCCAGCGGATGGAGAAACACCTCTACCCCAACCCCTACCACCTCAAGATGGTGATCGCTGGCTGCCCCAACGACTGCGCCAAGGCCAACATGGCCGACTTCGGCATCCTCGGCATCGCCAAAATCCACTTCAATGCCGAGCGCTGTATCGGCTGCGGCGCCTGCGTCAAGGCGTGCAGCCACCACGCGGTAGATTGCCTCGCCATCAAGCATGGCAAGGCAGTCAAGGAGGAGAGCAAGTGCATCGGCTGTGGCGAGTGCGTGCTGGCCTGCCCGACCCTGGCCTGGCAGCGGGATCCCAAGCAGCTCTATATGGTCAAGCTGGGGGGACGCACCAGCAAGAAGACCCCTCGTACCGGCAAGCTGTTCCTCAACTGGGTCACCGAAGAGGTGCTGCACGCGGTGATCAAGAACCTGTTCGAGTTCGAGGCCGAGATGCTGGATGGCAAGCCCATCTACCTGCACATGGGTCACCTTATCGACCGAGCCGGTTATCACAAGTTCAAGGAGCGGGTGCTGCGCGGCGTCACCCTCAATCCGGAAGCCATGGTCGCTGACCGCATCTTCTGGGCCGAAGATCAGTACGTCGCCAACATGCACGTCAAAGCGGTGCAATAGAAAAACCTCGTTTGGGGAAGCGTGATCAAGTGGCCGACACCGGTGGGGATCTGTCGTTGGCCCGGGCGTCGATCACCCTTCCCCTTTTTTATTCCCGTCGGGGGACCGTTCCCCCGACCATCCGGGGTGCGTCACGGCGCGCCCTGCTACCTCGCCCGACGCGGCATTGCGAGCGGGCCTGCATCCGGAGCCTGTTATGGACTTTCTCCCTCTCTTTTGTCAGCTGCAAAACAAGCCGGTGCTTATCGTTGGCGGCGGTGAGGTGGCGGTGCGCAAGGCGCGCCTGCTGCTCGATGCCAAGGCGAAGATCACCATCAATGCCCCGCATCTCGAACCCCAGCTGATGAGCTGGGCCGAGCAGGGTCGCCTGACCGTCTGCGCTGCAGATTTTCACCCCGAGCTGCTCGATGGCAAGTGGCTGGTTATCGCCGCCACTGACAATCCAGAGGTCAATCATCAGGTCTTCAGCGAAGCGAATCTGCGCCAAATCTTCTGCAACGTAGTGGACTCACCCGCCCACTGCAGCGCCATCATGCCAGCCATCATCGACCGCTCGCCGCTGATGGTGGCCATCTCCAGCGCAGGTTCGGCGCCGGTACTGAGCCGCCAACTGCGGGAGAAAATCGAAGCCATGCTGCCGCAACACCTCGGCCAGCTCGCGGCGCTGGCCGGACGCCTGCGCGAGCGAGTAAAGGCCATACCGGACAAGCTGGCCCGCCGCCGCTTCTGGGAACGGCTCTTTAGCCACGATCGCCTCGCCCTCCAGCTGGCGCGCGGCCAACAGCAGGCAGCCGAACAGAGCGTCGCCGAGCTGCTCAACGAGCCGCTGCAGAGCAAAGGGAGCGTCACCCTGGTGGGGGCTGGCCCCGGCGATGCGGGGCTGCTTACCCTAAGCGGTCTGCAGCAGCTGCAACAGGCAGATGTGGTGGTCTATGACCGGCTGGTCTCGCAGGAGGTGCTGGCACTTGTTCGCCGGGATGCCGAGCGGATCTTTGTTGGCAAGGAGGCGGGCCGCCACTGTGTGCCCCAGCAGGCGATCAACCAGCTGTTGCTGGAGCAGGCTCGCCTAGGCAAACAGGTGGTACGGCTCAAGGGGGGCGATCCCTTTATCTTTGGCCGGGGCGGCGAGGAGCTGGAGACTTTGGCCGAGGCAGGCATCCCCTTCTCGGTAGTGCCGGGCATCACCGCGGCCTCGGGTTGCGCCGCCTACAGCGGCATTCCCCTCACCCACCGCGACCATGCCCAGCGAGTGCAGTTCATCACCGGGCACGACAAGGAGGGCAATATCGCCCAGGAGTGGTCGGCGCTGGCCGCGCCTCACCAGACTCTGGTGTTCTACATGGGTCTAGCCCACGCCGCTCGCATTCAGGATGAGCTGCAAACCCACGGTATGCCCGGCCACACCCCGGTGGCGCTGGTAGAGCAAGGCACCCAGCTGAGTCAACGAGTGGTACGCGGCGAGCTGCAACAGCTGGCCGCACTGGCTCGTCAGGTGAAGAGCCCGAGCCTGATCATCATCGGCTCTGTGGTGACCCTCGCCGACAAGTTGGACTGGTATGGGGAGGCCAACACCCTCACCGGGGTCTGATCCGGCAGATGCGCCCAAGGGGCGAGATAATGCCCTCCAGAGACAAAAAGCAGACACCGTGCAACCGGTGTCTGCTTTTTTCATCAACAGGATCAGCGCTAAACCACGCGCCCGTTACTCCAGCGTGATGGGGCCGGTGTTCTGGGCATCGCTGTCATTCCAGCCGCTCTCATAACGAATGCGCGGATCCCCCTGCAGGGTGTAGAGAATGGTGCCCTGACGAAACTGCAGCGCACCATCGGCCCGCTTGGCCTTCACCTTGCCCCCGTTGACCCACACCTGCTCCTTGCCATCCACCTGAATGTTGGCCACGGTGGCACCGGTCTCGCTATTTTTGGCGGTCCACTTGCCTTGATAAGGGGAATCCCCTTTAGCCATCGGCAGCGCAGCCGCCTTGCCAGCAGACCAGGCGCTGACCGTACAGATGCCGTTGGCTCGCTTGTCATGCTTGATGGCGTAATCGACGCTGGGCTCGCTGGTCGCGGAGTCAGAGGTGATGCCGATCATGATCTTGCCGCTCTGGGCGGTATAGGCGGTCGGCGCATCGGTTTTCAGCGTGGCCTTCTTGCCATTGATAAAGACATTGCCCCCTTGCGCCTTGACCTGAATATTCATCGGGCAGCTGGCGGTAAAGTTGGGAACGGCCGCGACGGCACTACCGGCATAAGCGGCGATGGCCAGCGTGATAACAGTCAACAGAGCAGATTTTTTGTGCATCTTGATACGCCTTCAAGAAAGAGTGATTCATGCAAAATGGGGTCATCCGTGATGAGGTGTCGTCCTGATGGCTGCCACTCTAGTCCGGCGAATCAGGGGGGCCCAGTTAAAAAAAATAAAACCCGCCCCATCGGGTTATGAAAAAATATAAAAGTTTGAAATCATCAACTTAGACTCATTAATGGCATGGGCTCAACACCCCGTTCACGCCTCGTTACCCACTGCCTGGCACAAAAAAGCCGATAACCCGGTTATCGGCTTTGGCCCGAACAGCTGGCGGCAGGATATCAGAACACCACGGCGGTGCCGCTGATACTGACCATCAGCATGCTGCCGTTTTGCCCCACCACCTCGTAGTCGATATCGATGCCAACCACCGCATTGGCACCCAGGGCGGCGGCACGCTCTTTCAACTCATCGAAAGCGATCTCGCGGGCACGGGCCAGCTCTTTTTCATAGGCGCCGGAGCGGCCACCGATGATGTCGCGGATCCCAGCAAAGAGATCCTTGAAAATGTTGGCGCCAAGGATGGCTTCGCCCACCACGATGCCGCGGTATTCACGAATGGTTTTGCCTTCCAGCGTGGGGGTCGTCGAGAGGATCATCTTGAACTCCTGTGAGTAGCAGAAGGGCTCAGACTACCCCAACTGCCCGCAAATCCCAACCGGGTGGTGGCCTGTACTACGCCGTCCTTAAAAATCACGACGACCAGATAAAAAAACACCGCGCACGGGGCGCGGTGTTGCTATCGAAACGTCATGGCCGGCGGCCAGACCATCACGGATTGTATGAGACCACCGAGCCACTGAGGCCGGTCATCTGGGAGATCCGCCCCTGCATCCCCTGCAGCTTGGCCTTGGAGACATCCGGCCCGATAAAGACCCGGTTGAGCTGACCCTGCACCGGTGTGCGCGGCGAGGTGTGGGCAGAGTAGCCCGCCGCCCGCAGCTTGCTCACCAGCGCGTTAACGCTGTCGACGTTCTTGAAGGCACCAAGCTGGAGGATCCAGCTACCCTGTGCCGGCGCGGCAGCGGGCGCGGGTGTGGTCGGCTGGGTCATCTTGCTTTCAATCAGATCGTCGAGGGACTTGATCTGACCCGCCTGCGCTTTGGCTGGCGCAGGTGCCTTGGCCACTTCAACCGGTTTGGCTGGCGTCGGCTTGGGTGCAGGCTTTGGCGGTTCGACCGGTTTTTTGGCCACCACTTCCGGCTTGGACTGTGGCTTGGGTTGGGCATTCTGTTGCGGCTGGCTCGGCGCCGGTGCGGCAGGGGTTGTCGCCGGCTGCGCGCCGTTGCCCTGACCTGCAAGGGTCATGGGATCAGCCACCTCTTCCACTTGCCACTGCTGGGCCGCAGAGGCCTGTTGCTGGCTGGCCAGATGCTCAGCAGGCAAGGTGCTGGCCGCCGAGACTTGCAGCGCAGGTTTGGCTGGCTCCAGCTCGGGGCGCAGCGGGATCTTGGCAAAGGCCTCCTCCTTTTGCGCCAGCTTGTGACCATCCAGCAAGTCCGGCAGGAAAATAACAACCAGGGCCACCAGGATGACGGTGCCCACCAGACGGTTTTGAAACTTCGAGGCCAAGTTGAATCCTACCTTTACGTAACTCAATATGCGATTTGGCTCCCCGCCCGAGGGCCGGGGAGCCGGGGTGTGGCCTAGACGGCGACACCCGCCAGAATGTCGGCGACAGTGTAAAACGAACCAAACACAATGACCATATCGTCCGGACTCGATGCGGCCAACGCTGCCTGATAAGCGGCGCTGACATCATCAAATGCCCTGGCAGGCCCCTTGCCCTCCCCCAGCGCGGCAGCCAGCTGCGCAGCGGTGGCGGCGCGCGGGCCGGTCAGGCTGGCCAGATACCAGTCGCCAATCAGACCATCGAGTTCGGCAAGCGATCCTGCCATGTCCTTGTCTTTGAGCATGCCGACTACGGCGCGGCGCACGCCTGCGCAGGGCATTTTACGCAGCTGGGTCGCCAGATAGGCCGCCGAATGGGGGTTGTGGGCCACATCGACGATGACCAGCGGCGCGCTTTGCAGTTGCTGCATCCGGCCAGCCAGTCGGGCATTGGCCAGCCCGTCACGAATGGCAGACTCCGGCAGCGGCAAGCCGAGGGACTCCAGCGCCGCCAGCACGGTCACCGCATTCATCAGCGGCAGAGCCGGTTTTGGCAGATCCCGCCACTGGTTGAGGCCGTGATAATCCCAGCAGCTCTCGTGCTCATCGCCACGAAAATCGATACCGACCTGACGCAGGTTGGCACCAATGCGCGCGGCTTCGCTGGCGATGGTCGCAGGCGGATTGGGCTCCCCGCTGATGGCGGGTTTACCGGCGCGATAGACCCCGGCCTTCTCCACCGCTACCGCTTCACGGGTATCACCCAGCCAGTCGCAGTGATCCAGCGCGATGGAGGTGATCATCGCCACATCGGACTCAACCACATTGGTGGCGTCGAGTCGACCGCCCAGCCCCACTTCCAGCAGCAGCACATCGGGCGCCGCGCGGCAGAAGATCCACAAACCGGCCAGGGTGGCGAACTCGAAGAAGGTAAGGGCAATCTCGCCGCGGACCGCGTCCACCTCGGCAAAGGCGGCGCAGTGGTCGCTATCGGGCAGCTCTTGCCCGTTGACCCGCACCCGCTCGGTAAAGCGCAGCAAATGGGGAGAGGAGTAGACACCGACTTGGTAGCCTGCGGCCATCAGAATGCTGGCCGCCATGGCACAGCTGGAGCCCTTGCCGTTGGTGCCCGCCACCGTGATCACCTTGAACGGCAGTTGGGTCAGTCCCATACGCCGGGCGACAGCACCGACCCGATCCAGCCCCATGTCGATATTGACCGGGTGGATCTGCTCCAAATAAGAAAGCCAGTCGACAAGCGACCGGCTTTGGGATTGTTGCATGTTTGAACTCATCTTCACTCTTCGATGACGTGAGTATTCAGCATTTTGGCGAGCAGGCTGGCCAGACGGTTACGCATTTCGCGGCGATCGATGATGATATCGATGGCACCCTTTTCCAGCAGGAACTCGGAGCGCTGGAAGCCTTCAGGCAGCTTCTCGCGTACGGTCTGCTCGATAACACGCGGGCCAGCAAAGCCGATCAGCGCCTTGGGCTCGCCCACGTTGATGTCACCCAGCATTGCCAGACTGGCGGAGACGCCACCCATGGTGGGGTCGGTCAGCACGGAGATATAGGGCAGGCCCGCCTTGGTGAGTCTGTCCAGCGCCGCACTGGTCTTGGCCATCTGCATCAGGGAGAACAGCGCTTCCTGCATGCGAGCACCACCAGAGGCGGAGAAGCAGACCAGACCGCGACCTTCCTTGATGCACTCCTCAACGGCGCGCACGAAGCGGGCACCGACCACAGAGGCCATGGAGCCACCCATGAAGGAGAATTCGAACGAACAGGCGACAACCGGCACCCCTTTGAGGGTCCCTTTCATCACCACCAGCGCATCTTTCTCTGCCGTATCTTTCTGGGCGGCGGACAAACGATCCTTGTAGCGCTTGGAATCCTTGAATTTCAGTACATCCTGCGGCTCCAGCTCGGCACCGATCTCGGTACGACCCTGCTCATCGAGGAAGCTCTCGAGACGGGCGCGGGCGCTGATACGCATATGATGATCACACTTGGGGCACACTTCGAGGTTGCGCTCCAACTCTGCCCGGTAGAGCACCTGTTCACAAGCACTGCACTTGGTCCACACCCCTTCCGGAATGTTGTGACGACGGGGCGCAGTGATCTTGCTCTTGGGAAGAATCTTCTCAAGCCAGCTCATGGAATTCCTTAATGCTTTTGTGCCTGACAAAACGCATCGAGCCTAGATTGTTCAATGACTTACTAGCTCGATGGCAACAAATGACGGGTCATTAAACCACAATTTTTCGGGCGCAGTTACTAAAAACTGGTCGTACCCGGTGCCGAGTCCGGCAGCCACAGTGGGCCGAGCGGCAACTGCGGCAGAGCAAACTCGGCCGGGTAATCGACGTCGACCAGATAGAGGCCACCTGCCTTGGCGGTCGGCCCGGCCAGATTGCGATCCTTGGCAGCCAGCACCTCGGCAATCCACTCCACCGGTTTGAGCCCCTGCCCCACCAGCAGCAGGGAGCCGGTGATGTTGCGTACCATGTGGTGCAGGAAGGCGTTGGCCTTGATGTCGAGCACGATGTAGGGGCCGGAGCGGCTGACGCACAGATGAGTCACATTGCGCCACGGGGTGTTGGATTGGCAGGCGACGGCACGGAAGGTGCTGAAGTCGTGCTCCCCCAGCAGGCTCTGGCCCGCCTGGTGCATCAGCTCGGCATCGATGGTCTCGTGATAGTGACTGACGCCACTGCCGAGGATCGCCGGCCGGTAGTTGTGGTTGTAAATGACATAGCGGTAGCGACGGGCGGTGGCGCTGAAGCGGGCGTGGAAGCTCTCGTCCACCGGCTTGACCCAGCGCACGGCGATATCCGGCGGCAGGTTGGAATTGAGCCCCAGGGTCCAGGCGCCCTCGGCGCGGTTCGCCTCGGTATCGAAGTGGATCACCTGGCCGGTGGCATGGACACCGGCATCGGTGCGTCCGGCACACTGGATGGAGACAGGGTGGTTGGCAATCCGGCTCAGAGCCGTCTCCAGTTCAGCCTGCACGCTGATCACTTCACGCTGACGCTGCCAGCCGAAATATCGGCTGCCGTCATATTCAATACCTAGGGCAATTCGCATGGATAAACTTGTCTTGTTGTGAAAACGCAGTGAAAGAAACGGGGCGGATTATACGCGCTCAGCCCGAAAAGTCCCACCACACGCGCAATTGGCCTGGATGGCCAGCTTGCATGGCCACCCTCGCCCCATCGCAACTCGCCAAAAAAAGAGGGCAGCCCGCTGGCTGCCCTCGTTTTGCTGATCCCGTGATGGGAATTGATTTAGCCCAACCGCTTGAGCAACTTCTCGGCTTCGGCGCGCTGGTGATCGCTGCCCTGCTCTGCCGCCTCTTGCAGCAGCTCGCGGGCGCTATCCTTGTCATCAATCTCGAGGTAGGCACGGGCCAGATCCAGCTTGGCACCCACACCGCCGTCGTCGGCATCCACATCAAACCCGGTGGATTCCGGCAGCACCTCGGGGAAGCCATCGAGCCCCACATCCAGCGAAAATCCCTGATAAGGCTCCTGCTCAGTGGTGCTGGCATCGGCCTCGGCCAGCAGCTTGTCGATCTCGACGTAGCCGCTCTCCTGCGCTTGCTCACGGGGCTGCACATCGGCCGGATGAGATTCCACCTCGGCGAACGCATCTTCGAAATCGGAGAGCGCCAGCTCGTTGGGATCCCACTCCAGATCCAGCTCGGCGTCCTTCGCCGTCTTCGCCTTGGCCGGCTCAAGACCGAGCTCGGCCAGCATCGCATCGGCACTCTCGTCGGCACTGAGATCAATGGCGTTGTCATCTTTGCCAGCGGCGGGCTCGTCGAAGGCATTTTCGAACTCGCCGAGATCGAAGCTGGCCAGATCGTCGTCAGCGGCGCCGACTTCGTCAATGGAGTTCAAATCGGGCTCGAGGTCGGCAGAGAGATCCGCATCCAGCTCGGCAAACAGGGCGGCCTGCAGCTCCTCTTCGCTCATGACTTCATCAGCGGCCTTGGGCTTGGGATTGAACTCGCTGGCCAGATCCATGGCGGGCTCGTTGGCCAGCGCGATCGGCTCATCCAGCGAGAGATCGAGATCCGGCACCAGATCCGGGTCACGACTGGCTGGCTGGGCCGCCATCCGCTCCGGCTCGAAGCCTTGCAGATCCATTTCGCCATCGTCGCTGAACACCAGATCCAGGTCCGGCTTGTCCGGTTCAACCGGCATGAAGCCATCGGGGGTGTTGAGATCCGGTAGCGGGCGCACCGGCTCATTGTCGGTCACATCGACGCTCAGCAGATCATCAAATTCGCTCTGCTCCTGATCCATCATCATCGCAGTGGATTCGGAGAGGCTCTTCTCCTGCTCTTCCAGCTCGCGACGGGCACGGGCCCGCAGCCAGAGGGTCACCAGTGCCAGCACCAGCAACACCGGCAGCAAGATGATCATGGCGAGGTTGAGCGGTGAGGCGAGCAGATCCATCAGCCAATTTTGCTTGGGCTCGGGCGCAGCGACCACCGGCGGAACCGGCTGGGCTTTGAGCTCGGCAATCTCTTTTTGCAGCGCAGTCTGATCCTGCAGCTGGGCCTTGAGGGTCTCCACCTCTTCGGTCAGCGATTGCAGGCGCAGCTTGAGCCTGTGGTTCATTTCGGTCACCTGGCCGAGCTGGGCATTGGCATCTTCCAGTGCCAGCGCCATCTCGGTGGCAGGTTTGCCGACCGGTTTATCCAGATCGGAAGGCAGAGGCGCCGGTGTAGTGCCTTCTGCAGCGCTTGGTACAGGCGCGGGAGCCACTGCCTCTTTCGGCGCGGGCTCGCTCACCTTGGCCACTTCTTTGGTTTCAGCAGCCGGTTGCGGTGCCACAACAGGCGCAGGAATGGGTGCGGCTTTCGCCACCGGCAGCGGTGCCGGGGCAGCTTTCACCGGCTCGGATTTGGCCGCCTCAACCTTCGCAGGTTTGACGGCAACCGGTTTGGCCGTGTGGGCCTGCTTGTTGGCCAGATATTTGGGGCTCAGCCCTTTCCAGCTGGCGTTGTCGCTGCGGAATTTGGCGCGCGCCTGGGCATCGGTGATGACGCTCGCCTCGGCCACGGTCGGCAGCAAAATGCGGGAACCCACCAGAATGTGGTTGATATTGCCATCGGCAAAACTGCGGGGGTTTTTCTCGTAAATCGCCACCATGGTCTGGTAGACGCTGACACTCGTAGAGGGGCGATATTTGCTCGCCAGACTCCAGAGGGTATCGGTCGGACGAACAGGGCCATAGCTACCGGCATTGGCCGTGGCCTGACGCACCACCGGCTCGGCGGTTGCGCGCACCGGCTGCGCCACGGGTCTGGCGACCGGTTGCGCCAGCGGCTGGGAATTGACGGCGGGAGGTGCAGGTTCGTCAGGGCCTTTTAGCTCGACAAAAAAAGGCTCCCGCGCCGAGTCTTCAGCCTGGACGGTGCCCAGCAGACCCAATGCGAGTAGCGTTGCCAATGTTATGCGGGAATGTCCCATATTCGTTCCTTCGTATGACGGCCCTATCGCATTGAAAAATCTGGATAGTTACCCCAAAACAGTCGGTTCAATATAAATCAGGCTCGCCTAGCAAGCCAGCAGTCCGACACATTTAGCACCCAACTTGACTCTGAGTGTAGGAAAAAACTTAATCAGTTGATATCGCAACAGAATCTTGAAGTGGCGGAGTGCGGCATGGGTCACACCCCGCAGTACTCACCGGCCGGATGCGCAGCACTCCCTGCTGCGCATCGGTGGCATCATCCAGCTTTACAGATAGTCGCGAACCAGCAGCTCGGCAATCTGTACACTGTTGGTTGCCGCGCCCTTACGAACGTTATCGGCCACGATCCACATATTGATACCACTCGGATGAGAAATATCCTGGCGCACCCGACCAACCAGCACCTCATCCTTGCCGGTTGCGTCACGCACCGGGGTCGGATAATCCCCTTCGTCATCAAACAGGGTCACGCCCGGCGCATTGCGCAGCAGATCCTTGACCTGTTCGGCATCGAGCGGCTGATGCAGTTCGACGTGTACCGCCTCGGCGTGGCCGTAGAAGACCGGTACCCGCACACAGGTGGGGTTCACGGCAATGCTGGCATCGCCCAGGATCTTCTGGGTTTCCCACACCATCTTCATCTCTTCACGGGTGTAGCCGTTATCGGTGAAGCTGTCGATCTGCGGGATCAGGTTAAAGGCGATCTGTTGCGGATAGATGGTCGGTTCCACCGGGCGACCGTTGAGCAGCTGCGCGGTCTGGCCTGCCAGCTCGCTGACCCCTTCTTTACCCGAGCCTGACACGGATTGATAAGTGGCCACGTTGATACGGGCGATCCCCACTTCATCGTGCAGCGGCTTCAGGGCCACCAGCATCTGGATGGTGGAGCAGTTGGGGTTGGCGATGATGTTGCGATTGCGAAAATCGGCCAGCGCGTCCGGGTTCACTTCCGGGATCACCAGCGGGATATCTTCGTCATAACGGAAGCAGGAGGTGTTGTCGATGACGATGCAGCCGAGCTCGGCAGCAATCGGCGCCCACTTGGCAGAGACCTCGGCACCGGCGGAGAACAGCGCGATCTGCACCTGGCTCCAGTCAAACTCCTCCACATCGAGGATCTCGAGGTTCTTGCCGCCAAAACGCACGGTATCACCGGCGCTACGGCTGGAAGCCAGCGGATAGAGGGTCGCTACCGGAAATTCGCGCTCTTCCAGGATCTCGATCATCGCCTGACCCACGGCGCCGCTGGCACCCAATACCGCTACGTTAAACTGCTGGCTCATTCTGTTCTCCTCTGATAATGCTGCAATGGCACCGGCTGGCGCCATGGTCGGCAGGCTCTCGCGCTGCGAGATGACGCTGCCTGATATGGCTGAACCGGCGCAGTAGCATCTGCGCCAGCTCAGTAAAAAATGGGGTCGGTGTGGCCAGCGCGGCTCACCCCGTCCGGTTATCTTCCAACAATTTGCCCCCGTTCAGGGGCGTGACAGCGCAAATCCCAACGCGCCCAGCGCCTTGTCGGCAAACTCCCCATCGATCTGCAGGGAGGATAGTTCACGGCGCTCGGGATAGTGTTTGCGCTGCTCGTCAAAGCTGCCGGGCTGGCCGACTCTGGCCCGAAAACGGGCATCATCGCGGCGCACATCATAGACCAGATGCACCAGCTGCTTGATCAGCGCCTGATCCGGCACTCGGCCCGGCACCACCACCTGCACATCGGGGGCAGGCAAGAGCTGACTCAAATCCTGACGAGGCTCGCGCCCCAGCTGCTGGCAGAGCGCCTGATAGAGCATCCAGGTGCCGCGCGCTTTCCCCTCCAGGCTGTAACCGGCGATATGGGGGGTGGCAATCTCGGTATGGGGCACCAGCTCTGCCAGTGGCTCGGGCTCGTTCTCCCACACATCCATCACCAGTCGCAATGGCGCATCGCTCAACTGACGCGCCAGCAGGGCCCGGTTATCCCACACCTCGCCTCGGGAGGCGTTGATCAGGATCTGCCCGGCAGGACGGGCGGCAATCTGCTCGGCATCCAGCAGATGGTAGGTGGCATCCTGCCCTTCGCGGGTAATGGGCACGTGGAAGCTGACGATATCGGCGCCAAGGGCGGTCTGGTAGTCGACAAAACCCGCATCAGGATTATCCCGTGCCTTGGGCGGATCGCAGCGCAGCACCCGCATGCCGAGCGCTTGGGCCTTGCCAGCCACGCACTCGCCGGTATTGCCCGCGCCAATCACCGCCAGCGTCATGGCCGAGAGGTCGAGTTCGTAACGCTCCGCCAGCACCAGCAGGGCGGAGAGCACATAGTCCCCCACCGAATACTTGTTGCAACCTGGGGCGCTGAAGAAAGAAATATTGCGGCTCGCCAGCAGCGCCTTGTCCACATGGTCGGTGCCGATAGTAGCGGTGCCGACAAACCCGAGTTTCGGGCTGGTCGCCAGCAAATCGCCGTTGACGCGGGTGACCGAGCGCACCAGCAGCACATCGGCATCCAGCAGATCGCGGGCCTGCATCTGCCGTCCGGGCAAGGGGATCACCTCGCCAAATTCGGCAAACAGCTCCACGGCATGGGGCATATTCTCATCAACGACTATCTTCATCGGGCTCTCTTTGGTCACAACCGCCACGGGGGCGCCATTCTAGCGCAAAGCCGCCCGAGATTTCAGCCTGTGATGCAATCCGGCGCGAAAGGGGGCCACATTGTTCGGCGGCCGCCCCATCCACCCGTTCAAACAGGGTTTTTCGCCACAAATGTGTAAGCAGAGGTAACAAACTGACTGCTCGGCTTTGTCCGGGCATGTCACGGTGGCACAATGCCCCTCTTTTTCGCGATCGCCCATACCCACCATGCCGCAACACGCCCCGTCGCTCCCAGCGTCAACCACCTCACTCACCCGCAGTCAGGTGCTCGGATTCAGTGCACTGTTGATCCTGCCCCTGCTGCTACTCGCCACGCTGCCCTGGCAACCGTTTCTGACCGGCTCGCTGCAAGCTGGCTGGTTATGGTGGTCATACGCCCTCACCCGTATGGTCGATATTCCCGGGATCGGAGTCAGTGGCGCCCTCTTGCTGCTGCTGACCCGCTACAAACTCAAACTGGAGCTGGCCCCCTTCATTGCGCTGGGGTGTGCACTGGCGGCCCTGCTTGCCAGCGACTGGGTGCTCAAGAGCCTGATCAAACATCTGACCGAGGAGCCCAGACCCTACCTGCTCTGGCTGGAGAGTCAGGCGCTGATCCCGGCCATCAAGAGCTTCTATGCCAGTAGCGTCGAGGTGCGCAGCGAACAGGTTCACGCCGCCAGCCAGCTGCTGGCCCTGCCCGAGTGGCTCGGCCACCACTGGCAAAAGGAGGTAAATTACGCCTTCCCCTCTGGCCACAGCATCGCCGCCATCAGCCTGGCCCAGTTTTTCGGCCTCATCTGGCTGGCCCGCGCCCCCACAGGTGTCTGGCTGCTACCGCTGTGGGCGCTGGGGATTGGCCTGTCGCGCATGGTGATGGGGATGCACTGGCCGATGGATGTGCTGACCAGCGCCCTGCTTGGCACTTTCACGGCGCTGATCGCCGCCCGCTGGTGGCTGCACAGATATTGAATCCAGCGCCATCTTGCACAGGCTTCCTGCGTGGGATGGGAGGACAAGCCTGTGCTTTTTTGCCATAATGCCGCCTCATTTTATCCCGACCGAGATCCCATGACCGACGCAGTTCATACCCTCAAGGGCCGTTTCCGTGGTTTTTACCCCGTCGTCATCGATGTTGAAACAGCCGGGTTCAACGCCAAGACCGATGCTTTACTCGAAATCGCGGCTTACACCCTGAAAATGGATGAGCAGGGCTGGCTCGTTCCCGACCAAGTGTTCCACTTTCATGTCGAGCCCTTCGAAGGGGCCAACCTGGAAAAGGCCGCGCTGGAGTTCACCGGCATCGATCCTTACAACCCGTTGCGTGGCGCTGTCTCGGAGAAAGAGGCACTGACCGAGATCTTCAAGGGGATCCGCAAGGGGATGAAGGAGCAGGATTGCGGCCGCGCCATCATAGTGGCCCACAACGCCACCTTCGATCACGGCTTCGTGATGGCCGCCGCCGAACGGGCTGGCCTCAAGCGCAATCCGTTCCACCCGTTTGCCACCTTCGACACCGCTGCCCTCTCCGGGCTGGCGCTGGGTCAGACCGTGCTGGCCAAGGCGTGTCAGAGCGCCCGCATCCCGTTTGACAATAAAGAGGCGCACTCTGCCCTCTATGACACCGAGCGCACCACCGAGCTGTTCTGTCATATCGTCAACCGCTGGAAGAGCATGGGGGGCTGGCCACCAGCGCATCCGGATGACGACACGCCGGATACCCCTGCCGATGACGACGTGCAGGCATAAACGGATGAAGGCTGCCACAGGCAGCCTTCGTTGTTTTCGGGGGCGTGATTGATCGCTCTGCGCACAAGAAAGCACCATCAACGTCACGATCAACCGCTGCGCGCGCAATGCACTGAGACAAACCGGCCACAAACCCTCATTTTGATCCACCTTGTGCCAGATGCTGCTGCGATATGAGGGGGTTGACTGATTTTTTTCTCGACATTTGTCACATTTTTCGCAAACTAACTCCCCTTCACATGACAGACAGCAATAACAAACTATAAGGAAATCAAATGAATCCAGTTGTTATCGCAGTCGGGCTGATGCTGGTGCTCAGTCTGCTGCGGATCAATGTGGTGGTCTCGCTGGCGCTGGGGGCCATTGCTGGCGGCCTGGTCGGCGGGCTGTCGTTGACCGATACCCTCACCACCTTCAGCGGTGGCCTGGGCGGTGGCGCCGAGATTGCCCTCTCCTACGCCATGCTGGGCGCCTTTGCGGTTGCCATCTCCCGCTCCGGGATCACCGACCTGCTGGCCCGCAAGGTGATCAGCCAGTTAGGCAAGGATGCCAGCTCGACCCGCATCATGTGGGTCAAGACCCTGCTGCTCTGTTCCGTGCTGGCCGTGGCCATCTCGTCCCAGAACCTGATCCCGGTTCATATCGCCTTTATTCCCATCCTGATCCCGCCGCTGCTGCATGTGATGGCGCAGATGCAGATCGACCGTCGTCAGGTTGCCTGTGTCATCACCTTTGGCCTGACAGCCACCTATATGGTGCTGCCGGTCGGCTTTGGTGGCATCTTCCTGAACAACATTCTGGCCAAGAACCTGATCGATAACGGCGTGCCCATCACCACCAGCCAGATCCCGCTGGCGATGGCCATTCCGGTCGCCGGTATGTTGCTGGGCCTGCTGATCGCAGTGTTCATCAGCTATCGCAAACCGCGCCAGTACGATCTCGCCAAGATCCTGGATGCGGAGCCTGAGACCGTTGAACTCAATCTCACCCACATCTGGGTCGCTCTGCTGGCCATTGGCGTGGCACTGGGGCTGCAACTGATGACCAACAGCATCGTGCTGGGTGCGCTGGCCGGTTTTGTCATCTTCACCTGCGGTGGCGTCATCAAGTTTCGCGAAAGCCAGGATGCCTTCACCCAGGGGGTGCGCATGATGTCGCTGATCGGCTTCATCATGATCTCCGCCGCCGGCTTTGCTGCCGTGATGAAGGCAACCCACGGCGTCGATACGCTGGTTCAGGTGGTCGCCTCCGGCATCGGCCAGAACAAGGGCATCGCCGCCTTCCTGATGCTGCTGGTGGGCCTGCTCATCACCATGGGGATCGGCTCCTCTTTCTCCACCGTGCCCATCATCGCCACCATCTATGTGCCGCTCTGTCTGCAGCTTGGCTTCTCACCGATGGCGATCATCGCACTGGTCGGTACCGCCGGCGCGCTGGGGGATGCGGGTTCACCGGCCTCCGACTCGACCCTGGGCCCGACCTCCGGCCTCAACGCCGATGGTCAGCACGACCATATCTGGGACAGCGTGGTACCCACCTTTATTCACTACAACATCCCGCTGGTGATCTTCGGCTGGATTGCCGCCATGGTGCTCTGATAGCCCCGCTGGCAGCGGCCACCATGCACAACAAGAAGGCGACCTGAAGGTCGCCTTCTTCATTGACGCCAACCAGTCCCCCGCTCGACATGAATAGTGGCCGCCAGCCAGATAGGCCTTCTGAGCAACTCACCGCCATCGCTTACGACTGCCGGAGTCACTGGGCGCAATGCTGTCACTCCCCGTCCAACCATCCGCCCAAGCGCACACCAACCTTGAACTCATAAAGAGTGCGGGTCTCCCGCTCGCTCCAGTGGATTGCACAAGGATGCGCTGCACTGTCGCTGTACTATCGCAGTACTATCGCGCAGCACTATCGGTTCGCTCAACGCTTGCCAATACAGAGAAACGGCTGCCCGTCCTGCGCTATGGCAGAACAGCGGATGACACCCGACCACGTCACAACCGCCTGTTGAATAGAAAAGGCGTTCTCTCTCCCCGGCATCCAGTTATCAAATAGCGGCCATCATGCGCTCTACCCACAACGCCTTATGCCACCCTGGCGTTCAGTAAGAACAGAGGGCAAACCGCAGGCACAAAAAAAGGCCGCTCAATGAGCGGCCTTCTTCATAACGGGGTCAGCAATCAGCTTTCGCGACGCTTGCCACTGAATTTGCGATCTTTGTTGAAGCCACCTTCACGGCGCTCACCGCTCTTGTTGAACGGGCGGTCACCCTGGGGACGGCGA
Organism: Aeromonas sp. QDB23; assembly: GCF_027707745.1. Classification (NCBI taxonomy): domain Bacteria; kingdom Pseudomonadati; phylum Pseudomonadota; class Gammaproteobacteria; order Aeromonadales; family Aeromonadaceae; genus Aeromonas; species Aeromonas sp. QDB23. The sequence continues at coordinate 81,283 of NZ_JAPCJA010000006.1, read as the reverse complement.
TCCTTGTTGAAAGGACGGTCCTTGTTGAAAGGGCGATCGCTGCGCGGAGGACGGGGAGCAGTGTTGCTACCGGCCGGCACTTCGGTGTAGCGGGTGATCTGCAGCGGACGCTGGCAAACACGGGCTTTCTTGATCACTTCCAGTACATCGGCGGTCATGCCTTTCGGCAGATCGACGGTGGAGAAGTCATCGGCGATGTCGATGTTGCCGATGAAACGGCTCTCGATGTTCGCTTCGTTGGCGATGGCGCCAACAATCTGGCCCGGCTTGACGCCGTGATGGGCACCCACGTCTACGCGGTAACGCTCCATCTCCACATCCGGGTTGTCTTTCAGCGGACGCGGCTCGAGGGACGGCATGCGACGGGCAGGACGATCACCACGGTCGCCGAAGTCACGGGCACCGAAATCGCGGCCACCGTCACGACGGTCGAAATCACGACCACCACGATCGTTGCTGGCATTCAGCAGCGGATCCGGGATGGAGTCATCCAGCAGCAGCGGTTGGTCGCCCTGTACCAGCTTGGCCAGTGCGGCAGCCAGCTCCAGCGGATCGGCAGAATCTTCTTCGATCAGCTCGTTAACCAGGTTCACATAGATCTCGAGCTCTTCACCCATCATGGTTTCCCGGATGCGCTCTTTGAACTTGGTCAGACGGTGCTGGTTGATGTCCTCGGTGCTCGGCATCTTCATCGGCTCGATGGCCTGACGAGTAGCGTGCTCGATGGCGCGCAGCATGCGACGCTCACGGGGAGCAACGAACAGGATGGCTTCACCTTTACGACCGGCACGACCGGTACGGCCGATACGGTGTACGTAGGATTCGGTGTCGTACGGAATGTCGTAGTTCACTACGTGAGTGATACGCTCAACGTCCAGACCACGAGCGACGACGTCGGTGGCGATCAGGATGTCCAGCTGGCCTTGACGCAGCTTGTCAACGGTACGCTCACGCAGTTTCTGCGGGATGTCACCGTGCAGCGCTTCACAGGCGTGGCCACGAGCGGCCAGTTTGCCAGCCAGCTCTTCGGCAGCATTCTTGGTGCGCACGAAGACCAGTACGGCTTCGTACGGTTCGACTTCCAGCAGACGGGTCATGGCGTCCAGCTTGTGCAGACCGGTTACCTGCCAGTAACGCTGGCGGATGGTCGGTGCAGTGGACGTCTTGGTGATGATCTTGATCTCTTTCGGCTGCTTCAGGTGTTTCTGGGCAACGCGACGGATCTGGTCCGGCATGGTAGCGGAGAACAGGGCAACCTGACGGGTGGCCGGGCACTGCTCCATGATCCAGTCCACGTCGTCGATGAAGCCCATACGCAGCATTTCATCGGCTTCGTCCAGTACCAGGGCTTTCAGGCCGGAGAGGTCCAGGTTCTTGCGACGGATCAGATCCATCACACGACCCGGGGTACCGACGACAACCTGGGCACCGCGACGCAGGGCGCGGGTCTGGGTTTCGTAAGAGGAACCGCCGTAGATCGGCAGGACGTGGAAGTCAGGCATGTGCTTGGCGTAACGTTGGCACGCCTCGGCAACCTGCAGGGCCAGTTCACGGGTCGGAGCCAGCACCAAAACCTGAGTGTTGCGGTTACCAGCTTCCAGACGAGACAACAGAGGCAAGGCAAAAGCAGCGGTCTTCCCTGTACCGGTTTGCGCCTGCCCCAGCAGATCGTGTCCCGCCATCAGGTGGGGAATTGCTGCGGCCTGGATCGGTGACGGGCGCTCATAGCCCACGTCTTGCAGCGCTTTCAATACAGGCGCGGCCAGTCCAAGCTCACTAAAAAGGGGCAGTTGTTCGGTATCAGACATAGATTCTTCCAGATTAAGGCAGGCGGCTAAGCACCGCGGAATAGCAAAAAGGCGGCGATTATAGCGCCACTTTGTTCTGCTGTCTTGAAAAATGTGATAAGCCTCTCAAGACGTTGGCAATTATAGAGGGATCTTGCGACTATGGCTTGCTTATTTTTCACTACTGGTGCGTTATTGCAGGTCACTCCTCGCTGGAGTCCTTGCCCCGCTTGTGTTTGAGCACCGCCATCGTCAGTCGGCTGGTACACAATAAACGTCCCCGTTCGTCCCGAATTTCAATCTGCCACACCTGAGTCGTCGCCCCCAGATGCAGCGGCGCGCAACGACCGGTCACCACCCCTTCCCGCTTGGCCCGCAGATGGTTGGCATTCACCTCCAGTCCCACGCAGTAGCTATCTGGTCCCACCGCCATGTTGGCTGCCAGCGATCCCAGGGTTTCTGCCAATACCACTGACGCGCCCCCGTGGAGCATGCCAAGGGGCTGGTGGGTACGGTGATCCACCGGCATGGTCGCTTCCAGGCAGTCCGGGCCAAAGCCGGTATAGACGATGTCGAGATGGGCCATCAGGGTGTTGCGAGAGGTGGCATTGAGCCCCTCCAGACTCATGGGCTTGCGCCAGATGGGGGCATTTTCTTGACTCATGGCGAGCAGACTCCTTATGTAATCAATGGGTTAAACGCGAGCAGTGTCGGCGAAAAAGACAAAGAAAAAAAGATGCCCCGATCGGGGCATCCTGGCAACCACCTTGCGTCACCAGGGATAAGTGACTCCGGGCCACTCGGCCCACGGCACCTCTCGCCCCGGCAGACGGGGTTCCGGCCACTGCCACACCCTGGCGAGCCAGTCGCGCAGCTGCGTTTCCAGCTCCTCATCCGTGATGGGCGCCTCGGCAACCTTCCAGAAGAAGAGCTCCACCGCCACCTCCGGCAGCACCGATGGGTAGAGGTAAACCCCGCCCCAGAATTGCGGCTCCCGATCCGGGCTCCAGAGGCCATAGGCAAAGGAGCGCTTGGCCAGAAACTCCGACTGCTGCCACTCCAGATCGCCTTCGTGCTGGCTCAGGCTGAAGTGGGCGGAGGGCCATATATCGTTCGGGCGAAACAGCTGATGAAGCTGCTCGCGCTCGCGCAACATGGCGACAAACTCCACCACCGCCTGAGCGGGAGTGGCGGGTAACAGCAAGAAACGCGGGTGCCGATAGGCCTTCGGCACCCGAAACCGCTTGGGAAACATCAGCATCAGAGCAGCTCCAGCAGGGCCTGCAATGGATGTTTGAGCTTCTCCCCCTCCATTCGCTTGACCTGACTGCGGCACGAATAACCGGTCGCCAAGCAGCGCGCTTTGGGCAGACGGGCGAGCGGGTCGGCCCAGCTCAGCCCATAAATGCCCTTGGAGTTTTCCACCTGTTTGACGTCGTGACCATAGGTGCCTGCCATGCCGCAGCAACCCACAGAGACCGGCTGCAAACTGGCCCCGAAGCGGCCGAACAGGGTGCTCCAGTCGCCGTGGGTCGAGGGCTTGGCGGTCTTCTCGGTGCAGTGAGCAAACAGATACCAGGGCTCGGGTTCACTCCCCTCCTCGCACTTTGCCTTGTTGGTGTTAACGGGCAGCAGCTCTGCTGGCAGCGAGAGCAACCACTCCTGTGGTAGCAACACCTGAAAATCGCCTCGGGCCGACCCCAACGCCTTGGCATATTCGTCGCGATAGCAGAGCACCATGGCCGGATCCACCCCCACCATGGGGATGCCGAGCGCCGCCACCTTGTTGAGGAACTGGGCGCTGTTGGCGGCAGTGCGGGCAAAGGCGCGCAGGAACCCCTTGATATGCTGGGGTTTGCCGTTGGGTTTGAAGGGCAGCAGGTAGGGCTGGAACCCGAGCTTGCTGGCAAGTTTCACCAGATCGCGCACCACGGGGGCATCGTAATAGCTGGTGAAGGGATCCTGCACGATGAGCACCACCTGCTTGCGTTGCTCGGCGCTCATCCGCTCCAGTCCCGGCAGATCAAAATAGCGGGCGCGGTTATCGTGCAGGCTCTCGGCCAGGGTCGGCACGCTCAAGAGCGGCACATCCACCATGCCGATGCTCTTCTCGGTCGCCTTCTGGGCCCACTCTTTTTCGAGGAAAAAGTTGACCAGCTTCGGCGCTTTGGCGAGCAGCGGCGCATAGCTTTCGACGGTGCCGACAAAGTAATCCTTCGGCGCGCGCAGGTAGCGACCGTGATAAAGCTGCATAAAGCGGGCGCGAAAATCGGGCACATCCACCTTGATCGGGCACTGGCTGGTGCACGCCTTGCAGGCCAGACAGCCCGCCATCGCCTCCATCACCTCGTGGGAAAAGTCATACTCACCACGCTGTTTGGCCCAGCTGTTGCGCACCTTGTCCACCAGCTGCTTGAAGCGCACGCCACCGGATTGCAGTGCCACCTCTTCTGCCAGCGGATCGAAGCCCTGCTCCGCCAGCTGGCGCAGCCATTCGCGCATCAGGCCCGCTCGCCCCTTGGGGGAGTGGCGGCGATCGCGGCTGATCTTGACCGAGGGGCACATGGGGGAATCGGTCTCGAAGGTGAAACAGAGACCGTTGCCGTTGCAATCCATGGCGCGGGTGTAGCTGGTGCGCACCGCGAGCGGGATCTGGCGGTCATACTTGCCGCGCTTGGGACCATCGACCGACACCAGCTCGGCGCCGCTGCCATAGGGGATGCAGATCTTGCCCGGGTTGATACGGTTGGCCGGATCGAACGCCCCCTTGACCCGCTGCAGCTCTTCCCACAGCTCGCCAAAGAAGGCGGGGCTGTATTCGGAGCGAAAGCCCTTGCCGTGCTCCCCCCACATCAGGCCGCCATATTTGGCGGTGAGCGCCACCACCTGATCGGAGATGCGGCGCAGCAGTACCTCCTGCTCCGGGTCACAGAGATCCAACGCCGGACGCACGTGCAGCACACCGGCATCGACATGGCCGAACATGCCGTAGTCGAGGCCGTGGGCGTCCAGCAGGGCACGAAACTCCATGATGAAATCGGCCAGCGACTCTGGCGGCACGGCAGTATCTTCGGTAAAGGCCACCGGCTTCTTGCGACCTTCGGCGTTGCCCAGCAGTCCCACCGACTTCTTGCGCATGGTGTAGATGGTCTCGATGCTCGGCAGGTGGTCACACACCTGATAGCCGATGATCCCCGCCTCGCCCTTGGCCAGCAGTGCATCGATACGGCGACAGAGCTCAGCCACCTTGGCCTTGTGTTCCGCCTCGTCGGTATCGGCAAACTCGACGATGTTGAGCCCCTGCAGATCCTTGCCGGGCACATCCTGAATAAGTTCTTTGACCGAATGCCAGATGATGTCGGCGCGGGCCAGTCCCAGCACCCGGGAGTCCACCGTCTCCACCGAGAGGGCCTGCGCCTGCACCATAAAGGGGGCGTTGCGCAGGGCGGAGGGGAAGCTGTCGTACTTGACGTTAACGAGCGTGCGGTAGCGCGGGATCGGTGTGATGTTGAGTCTGGCTTCGGTGATAAAGCCCAGGGACCCTTCCGATCCGCACAGCACCCGGCTCACATCCAGCGTATCTGTATCCGGTTGATAAAGGTGCTTGAGATCGTAACCGGTCAGAAAGCGGTTGAGCTTGGGGAACGTCGCCTCGATGTCGGCGCGCCGCTCCTTGCCGATGCGATAGAGGGTGCGATAGATCTCCCCTTCCCGAGTTTCGAGGGCCAGCTTGTCCTCAAGACGGGAGCCATTGACCGGCTCGGTGACCATGATGTCACCGTTCTCCAACACGGCTTTCAGGCCGAGCACGTGATCCGAGGTTTTGCCGTAGACCAGTGACCCCTGCCCCGAGGCATCGGTGTTGATCATGCCCCCTAAGGTGGCGCGGTTGGAGGTGGAGAGATCCGGCGAGAAGAAGTAGCCGTGAGGCTTGAGCCAGGCGTTGAGCTGGTCTTTCACCACCCCGGCCTGGGCGCGCACCCACCCCTCCTCCAGATTAATTTCCATGATCTGGTTCATATAACGGGAGAGATCGACGATAATGCCGCCGCCCAATGACTGACCATTGGTGCCGGTACCGCCACCACGAGGAAAAAAACTCAAGGAAGCGAACGCCGGCTCTGCGGCCAGCTTGAGCATTGCTGCTATGTCGTCCGCACTGCGCGGATAGAGAACCGCCTGAGGTACTACCTGATAGACGCTGTTATCCGTCGCCATCGCCAACCGGCTTGCATAAGACTTTTCGATATCACCACGAAATGCGCTGCGCTCTAGCAACTCAAGAAACTGCAGGGTTGCGGGTGACAAACTGTCCTGGTAATCGAGTCTCGGGATCATGAATCCTTGTTCCCATCCTTTGCTTGATGCCGGCACGCCGGCGACTACGACTGGCCGCCTGTCAATGGCAATCAGGCCAGTCCGCTCACATGTGAGCGGGCAGTATATCAGCTAGAAAACCGCTTGCGCTTGGCAATATTCACCATTTGAAAGGAGGACTTTTATGGCTCACCCCAGCCATGTTATCAGTACGCTTATCACCACCGAGAAGCAGGCGCTCACCCTGTCACTCATCGGCAGCATCGCCTTTGCCATCTTCGGTATTGGCTACGGTCTGCTGGTCGGCTCCCACGCCATCATGCTCGACGGTATTTTCAGCCTGTTCAGCATGGGTATGACAGGTCTGGGTCTGGTCACGGCCTACTTCGTTACCCGTCCCTACGATGAGCGCTTCCAGTACGGCTACGCCCACTTCGAACCCATCGCCAACGTGATCAACGGCCTCATCATCTTGCTGCTCTGCCTGGGTGCACTCTATAACGGCATCACCACCCTGCTGGAGGGTGGCCGCGAGATCAACCTCGGTCACGTCCTCATCTGTGCGGCCATTTCCACCTTCCTCTGTTCGCTGCTTTATCTGGTCGAAGCCCGCTTGGCCAAGCAGTTCAACTCCGAACTGGTGCGCGTTGATTCCGAGGAGTGGCTGGTCGATACCATTTTAAGTGCCACCCTGCTGGTCGGTTTTCTGGTCGCCATTGGTCTGGATGCCATCGGCCACGGCCAATACAACCGCTACATAGACCCGGTGCTGGTCTCGCTGCTGGCCCTCTGTGCCACCCTCATTCCCATCAAGGTGCTGAGCAGAAACCTGCGGGAAGTATTCAAAATTGCCCCCAAGGGCGATGTGTCACAGCACGTCGAGCGGGAAATAGAGACGCTGCGCCAGCGTTATGGCTTCGAGTGCTACAGCCATCTGGCGAAAAGCGGTCGCCGCTTCGATCTGGAATTGAACATTCTGGTGGCACCGGATCAGGATTGGCCGGTCGAACGGCAGGATGCCCTGCGCCATGAGCTCTGGTCCCGCCTCGGCGATACCCTGGGCGATGCCTGGCTCTCGGTCTGCTTCACCCGCGAAAAGCGCTGGTTGTAACGACCGCACGGGGGAGCGCGGCGTGGCCGCCTCCCTCTGTCTCATCACAGCCCCGTCACGCCCCGTTGATGCTGCACTTGCCAAATTGGCGCCAATCGTTATCATCAGGGCTCATTTTTTACCCGAGGTTTTATTGCCCATCATGGACAATCCCCGAAGTTGCCCTTCGTCCCTTTCTGTCAAAGCCTATCTTTATCTGCTTCATCAGCGCCTCTGAATAACACCTTTGCCTTGCTGTTACTGCGGCCATCGCGCGCCGTGATCACTGTTTGCTCTGTCTGTTTTTATTGAGGTCATACAATGGAATTGCTGCTGGATCCCCATATCTGGATTGGTCTGTTTACCCTGATCATTCTGGAAATCGTGCTGGGGATCGACAACCTGGTCTTCATCGCCATCCTGGTGAAAAAACTGCCCCCCGCCCAGCGGGACAGGGCGCGCATCATCGGCCTGTCGCTGGCCCTGCTGATGCGACTCGCGCTGCTGAGCGTGATGTCATGGCTGGTCACCCTGACCACCCCGATTTTGCATCTGTGGGATCACCCCTTCTCCGGTCGGGACCTGATCCTGATGGGGGGCGGCCTGTTCCTGCTGTTCAAGGCCACCTCCGAGCTGCATGAGCGGCTGGAGGCCAAACCCCATGACGATGGCCCGGTCGGCGCCTACGCCAGCTTCGGCGTGGTGATCGCCCAGATCCTGGTGCTCGATGCGGTCTTCTCGCTCGACTCCATCATCACTGCCGTCGGCATGGTGGAACACCTGGGCGTCATGATGGCCGCCGTGACCATCGCCATGGTGGTGATGGTGCTCGCCTCCAAGCCGCTGACCCGCTTCGTCAACGCTCACCCGACCGTGGTGGTGCTCTGTCTGAGCTTCCTGCTGATGATCGGCTTCAGCCTGGTGGCAGAGGGCTTCGGCTTCCACATTCCGAAGGGTTACCTCTACGCGGCCATCGGCTTCTCGGTGCTGATCGAGTTTTTCAACCAGCTGGCCCAGCGCAGCGCCGAGCGCCACGAAGCCAAACAGCCGCTGCGCGAGCGCACCACTGCGGCCATCTTCAAGCTGATGGGCAGCAAGGCCTATCAGGATCAGCCGGATGACGATCTGGACGCACCGGCGCCTGCGCCGCTGAGCTTTGGCGAGGAGGAGCGCTACATGGTGACCGGCGTGTTGTCGCTGGCCGAGCGATCCATTCGCACCATCATGACCCCGCGCTCCGAGATGGCCTGGATCGATATCAACGACTCCAGCGACGAGATCCGCGCCCTGCTGCAGCGCGAGCCCCACAGCCTGTTTCCCATCTGTGACGGGGATCTGGACGAGGTGATCGGGGTGCTCAAGGCGCGCGACCTGCTGTTTGCCTTGAATGAAGGGCAATCCTTAAGCGAACTGGCCAAGCAGAACGATCCCATTATCGTGCCGCAGACCATCAACGTGATCCGCCTGCTGGCGGAGCTGCGCAAAGCCAAGGGGAGCCTCATCCTGGTCTCCGATGAGTTTGGCGTCATTCAGGGGCTGGTCACCACCCACGATCTGCTGGAGGCCATCGTCGGCGAGCTGCCGGACGAGGATGAAACCCCGGATATCGTGCGTGATGGCGAAGGGTGGCTGATCAACGGCAGCACCAACATCCACCATGTGGAGCAGGTGCTGGAGCACGAGGGGCTGGTGAGCGAGAGCGACGAATACGTGACCCTGGCGGGCATGCTGCTCTCCCACTTCGGCACCCTGCCCACCCCGGGCCAGCAGCTGCAACTGCAGCAGCTCAACTTTGAGGTGATCGAGGTGAGCGAGCGGCGCATCGAACGAGTGAAAGTGATGCCTGGCGCGGCTTGAGCCTGCCACCAGCAAAAAACTGAAGAGGGCCAGACGGCCCTCTTTTTTATGCTTCAACCTTATGCCTCAACACCGCCTCTCTCGGCGGTTTGCGCTGATTGCTGCATCAAACGCAATTCTCTTGTGCAATTACCCATCTTTTTCACAACAAGATGGCGGCATAAAGTGGCCTCACTTCCACCATGAGGAACTCAAGATGAGCCACGATCACCTGTTCTGCCCGCTGCGCCTCGGCCAGCTGCACCTTGCCAACCGCATCGTCATGCCCCCCATGACCCGCTCCCGTGCCAGTCAGCCCGGTGACGTGGCCAACGCCATGATGGCCAGCTACTACGCCCAGCGCGCCGAAGCGGGCCTGATCATCAGCGAAGGCACCCAGATCGACCCCATGGGCAAGGGCTACGCCTGGACGCCGGGGATCTACAGCGCCGAGCAGATCGCTGGCTGGAAGGGGGTGACCGATGCCGTGCACGCCAAGGGCGGCACCATCTTCGCCCAGCTCTGGCACGTCGGCCGGGTCACCCATCCCGACAACATTGGCGGCGCCCAGCCCATCTCCTCGTCAGCCATTGCGGCCACGGGCGTCAAGGTGTTCGTCGATAACGGCAGCGATGCGCCGGGTTTTGTCGAGACCGTCACCCCGCGTGCCATGACTCAAGATGATATCGATGCGGTAATGGGCCAGTTCCGTCAGGCGGCTCGCAACGCCATCAGCGCCGGTTTTGACGGCATCGAGCTGCACGCTGCCAACGGCTACCTCATCAACCAGTTCCTCGACTCCGAATCCAACGCCCGCACCGACAGCTACGGCGGCTCGCTTCAGAACCGGCTGCGTTTCCTCAAAGAGGTAACCGAAGCGGTCAGTAGCGAGATCGGCGCCGATCGGGTTGGGGTGCGTCTTGCGCCGCTCACCACCCTCAACGGCACCGTGGATGCCAATCCACAGGAGACCTATCTGGCGGCTGCCCGCCTGCTGGGCCAGCTCAATGTCACCTACCTGCACATTGCCGAAGCGGACTGGGACGATGCCCCCCTGATGCCGGAGAACTTCAAGCAGGGTCTGCGGGATGCCTTCCCCAACACCCTGATCTATGCCGGTAAATATGATGGGGCCCGTGCGCGCGCCGCCCTCGAAGCGGGCTGGGCCGACATGATTGGCTTTGGCCGCCCCTTCGTCGCCAACCCGGATCTGCCGAACCGGCTGCGCCACGGCTATCCACTGGCCCCCCACGATCCGGCCACCCTGTTTGGCGGCGGCGAGAAGGGGCTGACCGACTACCCCGTCTATCAGGCCGATGACGCAGCCACCCACCGCTGATTGCCGATGGCCAACCGGACACTTAAAGCAGGCCCCACAGGTTGGGGCCTGCCGTATTGCTGCCCATTCGCAGCAGTGGCAGTTTCACTCTCTTGCTGTTGCAATGATCTCGTTGTTCTCTCCCCCTAGCTTTCACAAGGAGTCCCCATGAATCACACCCAAGCCTGGTGTTGGCATGCCCCAGGCGAGCCAGAGCAGCTCACCCTGACCGAACTTTCTTTAGCGCCGCTCGCCCCTGACGAGGTGCTGGTAGCCAACCGGGTCATCGCCTTCAATCCGGTGGACTGGAAGCTGATCGAATATGGCCACTCCAACTGGCAGGATGGTCAGGTGCCCGGCGTCGATGGCATGGGCACTATCGTGGCGCTCGGCGCCAACGTCAGCCATCTGCGTCTCGGCACCCGGGTCGCCTACCACACCGACCTGCGCCACCACGGCAGCTTTGCCCGCCACACCCGGGTACCGGCGCGCGCCCTGCTGCCGGTGCCCGATGCCCTGAGTGACGAGGCGGCGGCCGCCCTGCCCTGTCCCCGGCCTCACCGCCTGGCAGGCGCTGGCCAAGCTGCCACGCCTGCACGGCGAAGCGCTGCTTATCACTGGCGCGGGCAGCAGTGTCGGCCGCTTTGCGGTGCAGCTGGCCCTTAAACAGGGAGCGCGAGTCTTTGCCAGCGCCAGCCCACGCCACCATCAGTGGCTCAAACAGATCGGGGTGCAGGGAGTGGCCGATTATCGGGATCCGGAGTGGCTGGCCACCCTGCAAGCGGCCAACGGTCACGAGCCGTTTGAGGGGATCATCGATCTGGTCTCCAGCCAACAGGCAGAAAGCTTGCTGCCCGCCCTTGGCTACTATGGCCATATGGTGACGGTGCTCGGGCGCATCCCGCACAACCCGCTGCCCGCCTTTAGCCATTGCCACTCCTTGCACGAGATTGCGCTCGGTGCCCAGCACGCCTTTGGCACCGACAAGCAGTGGAGCCGACTGGTGGCTGCCGGTGTCGCCATGATGGGGAAAATGGCGAGCGGTGAGCTGACCCTGCCGCCGCTGGTGATCGGCAACTTCGAGGCGCTGCCCACCCTGCTCGAGCGCTTCAAGCGCGAAGGACGGGGCGAAAAGTTTTTGGTGCGAGTGGCGTAATACTGCCGTCCTCCAGAAACCACACCAGCCTTTGAAATAAGAGAGGCCCGCCAGTCATGGCGGGCCTCTGTTTATATCAACTGCTTTTCATATCGAGGGCATTGGCGCCTGACTCAGTGCAGGATCACCCCGTGGGTCGCGGCATAGCCACGGATCTCGCGGGTCAGCCGCGCCTTGTCCGCCAGAGAGAGCCAGCTCGCCTCAACGGCATTGAGCGACAAGCGGCAGAGCTGACTCATGGTCGCGCCGAGGCCATCGGCCAGCGCCGCAAAATTGGCCCCCATGTAGCCACCGAAGTAAGCGGGATCGTCCGAGTTGATGGTGACGCAGAGCCCCTGCTCCAGCAGCCGCAACACATTGTGCTGGGCCATATTGCCAAACACCTTGAGCCGGGTATTGGAGAGGGGGCAGACGGTGAGCGGCAGCCGGGTATCGGCCAGATAACGCAGCAACTCGGGATCATCGGCCGAGCGCACCCCATGATCGATGCGGCACACCTGCAGCTCGTTGATCGCCTGCCAGATGTAGTCGGCAGGCCCCTCTTCACCAGCATGGGCCACCACCGGCAACCCCAGCTCGCGGCAGCGGGCAAAGACCCGGGCAAACTTGCTGGGCGGATTGCCCTTCTCCCCCGAGTCAAGACCGATGCCGTGAATGCGCGAAAGGAAGGGCTCAGCCTCTGCCAACGTCGCGAATGCCTCCTCTTCACTGAGGTGGCGCAAGAAGCTCATGATCAGCCGCCAGCTGATGCCAAACTCCTTCTCCCCGGTCTGCAGCGCCCGCTCGATGCCACTCAGCACAGTCGCAAAGGGGATACCGCGAGCGGTGTGAGTCTGCGGGTCGAAGAAGATCTCCACATGCACCACCTTGTCGGCGGCGCAATGCTCAAGATAGGCCCAGGTGAGGTCGAAAAAGTCCTGCTCGGTAATGAGCACGCTGGCACCGCGATAGTAGAGATCGAGAAAGGATTGCAGGCAGTCAAAGTCATAGGCGGCGCGCACGCTGGCGACATCGGGCCAGGGCAGTGGCACGCCGTTGCGGCGGCCCAGCTCAAACATCAGCTCGGGTTCGAGGCTGCCCTCGATATGCAAGTGCAGCTCCAGTTTCGGCAGTCCGGCGATAAATTGCGCGGCGGTGAGGTGTTCGGTTGTGACTGGCTTGGGAATTGGGGTGTCCATAGCGACGGCTCCATCAGCAAAGTGATCCGGCGTCAGCCCCTCCACCAGACTGACCCGACGGCAGCTTTATTGTGCACCGAAGTGGCGAGACAGGGGAGACTTGTCATCAAACAGACTTATAATGGCGTCACAAAAATCATAAATGATTGAACATCTTAACGATTGGCGGCTCGCCTGCGCCCTGACAAGGAGTTTTCATGAAGAAGAACGTCATCTGCGATATCGACGGTGTCATCCTGCACAACAACGATCTCATCCCCGGTGCCGACCGTTTCGTCCATCGCCTGCTGGAGCAGGGCAGCAAGCTGCTGTTTCTCACCAACTACCCGGCCCAGACCCAGAAAGATCTGCAAAACCGCTTCCGCTCCGCAGGTATCGAAGTGCCGGAGGAGTGCTTCTACACCTCTGCCATGGGCACCGCCGACTTCCTCAAACGTCAGGATGGCAAGAAGGCCTATGTGATCGGTGAAGGGGCACTGACCCACGAGCTCTACAAGGCCGGTTTCACCATCACCGACATCGACCCCGACTTCGTGGTGGTGGGCGAGACCCGCAACTACAACTGGACCATGATGCAACTGGGCGCCAAGTTCGTCGATCAGGGGGCCCGCTTTATCGCCACCAACCCCGATACCCACGGCCCCATGATGCACCCGGCCTGCGGCGCCCTGTGCGCCCCCATCGAGCGGATGACCGGCAAGAAGCCGTTTTATGTCGGCAAGCCGAGCGCCTGGATCATCCGTGCGGCGCTCAACCGGATGGAGGCCCACTCCGACGACACCATCATCATCGGCGACAACCTGCGCACCGACATTCTGGCGGGCTTTCAGGCGGGTCTCGAGACGGTGCTGGTGCTCTCCGGGGTGAGCAAGGTGGCGGATATCGACCGCATGCCGTTTCGACCGAACCATATTTTCGACTCCGTGGTCGACATCGATATCGTCTAATCACCACCCAAGCGTTAAACAGGGCAGGTCTCAACTGCCCTTGCAGGATCTGTTATGGAACCCATTCTGATCGCCGTGGCCTTTGGCTGCGGCATGGTAGTCAATCTGATTGGCCTGCCCCCCCTGCTCGGCTTTCTGGCCGCCGGTTTTATCCTCAACGGCATGGGATATGAAAATACTCCCGCCTTGAGCGAGGTGGCCGATCTCGGCGTCACCCTGCTGCTGTTCACCATCGGCCTCAAGCTCAATATCAAGACCCTGATGCGGCGCGATGTGTGGGGCACCACCAGCCTGCACCTGCTACTCTCCACCCTGCTCTTTACCGTGGTGCTGCTGGTCTGCAAGGGACTGGGGCTCCACCTCGCCCTGTCACTGGACTGGAAGCTGGCGCTGCTGCTGGGCTTTGCCCTCTCCTTCTCCAGCACTGTCTTTGCTGTCAAGGTGCTGGAAGATCGCAGCGACATGAATGCCCTCTACGCCCGCATCGCCATCGGGGTGCTGGTAATGCAGGATGTGTTCGCCGTGGCCTTTCTGGCGTTCTCCAGTGGCAAGTTGCCCAGTATCTGGGCGCTCTGGGTGCTGGGATTGCCGCTGCTGCGCCCGCTGTTGTTCAAGCTCTTGGAGCGGGCCGGTCACGGCGAGTTGCAGGTGCTGTTCGGAGTGTTTCTGGCGCTGGTAGTGGGAGCCGCCGGTTTTGAAGTGGTCGGCCTCAAGCCGGATCTCGGTGCACTGATCATCGGCATGCTGCTCGCCTCCCATCCGGCTGCGGCAGGGCTGGCCAAGGCGCTCTTCAACCTCAAGGACCTCTTTCTGGTCTGCTTCTTTCTCACCATCGGCCTCAACGGCCTGCCAACCCACGACACCATGCTGCTGGCACTGGCGCTGGTGCTGGCCCTGCCGCTCAAAAGCGCGCTCTACTATCTGGTCTATAGCGGTGCCCACCTGCGGGTGCGTACCGCCCTGCTCTCCACCCTGGCGCTCACCAACTTCTCGGAGTTTGGCCTCATTGTCGCGGCCATCGCCGCCAAGGCGGGCTGGATCTCCCACGAGTGGCTGGTGGCGGTCTCGCTGGCGCTGGCGGCGAGCTTTATGATCTCGGCCCCGCTCAATGCCCAGAGCGAGCGCATTTACCACCGCATCGGCCACTGGCTGCGAGGATTGCAGGCGAGCAACCTCCATCCGGAAGACAGGCCCATCGAGCTGGGCGATGCCGAGGTGATCATCCTCGGCATGGGACGGATTGGTCAGGGAGCCTACTTCGAGCTGGAGAACAAATACGGCAACGTCATTCTCGGGGTGGAGAACGACAGCGAGAAGCTGCCCACCCTGCGCGCCCAGGGGATGAACGTCATCGAGGGGGATGCCACCGATACCGACTTCTGGGACAAGGTGCTGCTCTCCAATCAGGTCAATCTGGTACTGCTGGCGATGCCCCACCACTCGGGGAATCTCTACGCCATCGAGAAGCTGCGCAGCCACGGCTTCAACGGCAAGATCGCCGCCATCGTCCGCTTCGAGGATGATATAGCCTCCCTGCAGGAGCAGGGGGTGGATGCGGTGTTCAACGTCTACAACGAAGCAGGCAGCGGCTTTGCCCGCCATGTGATCCGCCGTTTGCAGCCACTCTGATCCTGCGGCCAGCGGCTCTTGGCAAGGGAATGCACATCGTTTAAGTTATGCACAACCTCGTTTAATAAAACGAACAAACGTGGGGCCTGGATGGCCCCGCTTTTATATCCCCATTGCCATGGAGGCACCATGAAGACCCTCAACGACTGGATTTTGCCGGGCCGCCACGAGGCGGCCCCTACCCCACTGATGCCAGCCCCCGAGCGCATTAAAGCGGGCAACCCGAGTCAGACGGTGTGGAACCACTACTCCGACCCCAGCCAGCAGTTTCACGTGGGCTTCTGGTCTTGCGAGCCGGGCCGCTGGGCCATCCACTACACCGAGCACGAGTATTGCCAGCTGCTGGAGGGGGATGTGGTGATCCACGACAGTCTGGGCGGCCAGCTGGTCCTCAAACCCGGCGATCAATTTGTCATTCCCGCCGGCTTTATCGGTGAGTGGGAGACCCTTACCCCCTGTCGCAAGGTCTATGTCATCTTCGAACCCGCCTCGGCTTGACGTTCACGTCACCCTGCCCCGTTGCAGCAACCCTTATCCTGTTGATCCGCTTGACGCTTACGGCATGATTTTCTGCGGTTTTCCCGCTTGCAAAAGGTTTTTCCGCTAGGCATTGTGTCTGACGAGGAATGTAAATGGAATTTCGAGCCCGGACGTGGGGGGCTCATATAAAAATCAAGAGGATTACCGCCAATGTGTTCTATTTTCGGCATTCTGGACATCAAAACCGACCCGGCTCTATTGCGCAAATCGGCGCTGGAGATGTCCAAGCGACTCCGTCACCGCGGGCCTGACTGGTCCGGCGTCTACAGCTCCGACAAAGCCATTCTGGTACATGAGCGTCTGGCCATCGTCGACCCGGGCAATGGCGCCCAGCCGCTCTACAACCCCGAGCGCACCCATGTGCTGGCGGTCAATGGCGAGATCTACAACCACAAAGAGCTGGAGAAAACCCTCAAGGTCGACTTCCAGTTTCAGACCAAATCCGATTGTGAAGTGCTGCTCGCTCTCTACAAGGAGAAGGGCCCAGCGTTTCTGGACGATCTCAACGGCATCTTCGCCTTTATCCTCTATGACGCCGAGCAGGATGCCTATCTGATTGGTCGCGACCACATGGGGATCATCCCCCTCTATACCGGTCGCGACGAACACGGCAACTTCTATGTCGCCTCCGAGATGAAGGCGCTGGTGCCGGTCTGCAAGAGCGTCGAAACCTTCCCGCCGGGACACTACCTGTGGAGCAAGGATGGCGAGCTCAAACAGTGGTACAAGCGCGACTGGATGGAGTACAGCGCGGTCGAGCACAACGTCAGCGACAAGGCCGAGCTGAAAGCCGCGCTGGAAGCGGCGGTCAAACGCCAGCTGATGTGCGACGTGCCTTATGGCGTGCTGCTCTCCGGCGGGCTGGATTCATCCGTCATCTCCGCCATCACCAAGATCTACGCCGCCCGTCGGGTGGAAGACGATGGCAAGAGCGAAGCCTGGTGGCCGCAACTGCACTCCTTTGCCGTGGGGCTGGAAGGCTCGCCTGACTTGGCTGCCGCCCGTAAAGTGGCCGATCATCTGGGCACCATCCACCACCAGATCCACTTCACCGTGCAAGAGGGTCTGGATGCCCTGCGCGACGTCATCTATCACCTCGAGACCTATGACGTCACCACCATCCGCGCCTCCACGCCCATGTATCTGATGGCCCGTTACATCAAGGCGATGGGGATCAAGATGGTGCTCTCCGGCGAAGGCTCCGACGAGCTGTTCGGTGGCTACCTCTACTTCCACAAGGCGCCCAACGCCAAAGAGTTCCACGAAGAGAACGTGCGCAAGCTCGCCTCTTTGCACCTCTATGACTGCCTGCGCGCCAACAAGTCGATGGCTGCCTGGGGCGTGGAAGGTCGTGTGCCCTTCCTCGACAAGGAGTTCATGGACGTGGCGATGCGCCTGCAACCTGCCGACAAGATGTGCGGCAAGGGCAAGATCGAGAAGCACATCCTGCGCGAAGCGTTCGAGGATCTGCTGCCCCACGAAGTGGCATGGCGCCAGAAGGAGCAGTTCTCCGACGGCGTGGGTTATTCGTGGATCGACAGCCTGAAAGCCATGGTGGAACAGGAAGTGACGGATCAGATGTTCGAGGCAGCGGAATTCCGCTTCCCCATCAACACCCCGCTCACCAAGGAGGCCTACTTCTACCGCGCCATCTTCGACGAGCACTTCCCGCTGGAAGCCGCCGCCCGTACCGTACCTTATGGCAAGTCGGTCGCCTGCTCCACCCCCACCGCGCTGGAGTGGGATGCCAAGTTCAAGGAGATGGCCGACCCGTCCGGCCGTGCCGTGATGGACGTGCACCAGCAAGGCTACTAAGCCCGAACGGGTTCACCCGGGCGGATAACGTCAGATAGCAAAAAGCCCTTCACCACGGTGAAGGGCTTTTCGTTAATTCATCTACGGATAACCGAAGGGGCAGTTACAGATAGAAGATCCCCACGATCAGGGTATGGAAGACAAAACCGACCATCAGGGGTACCGAGGTGCGCTTGATCACCGCGAACGGAGTCAGCTTGGCGCCACTGGAGACCGCGATGATCACCCCGGAGACTGGTGACATGGCGCGTCCCATATGGGAGGCCTGCTGCATCGGCAGGATCATGGCGGCGGTATTGACCCCCATGCTCGCCGCAATCTGTGGGATCAGCTCGACAAAGGCGAGGAAGGGCGCATTGCCGGAGCCCATGATGATGGCGGCAACCAGCGTCACCAGAGCAAAAACGATCGCCATGGCAAAGGCGGGCAGCCCCACATGTTCGGCGCCGACGATCAGAATGTCGATCACCCCCAGCACCTTGATGCCGTGGGCGAAGATCCCCGCCGCCACCAGCAGCCCCACCACGTTGCTGAACGCTGACCCCATGCCGTTGAGGAAGTGGCTGAAACCACCGCACACCTGCTTCATGTCACGGGTTCTGGCTGCCTCTACCACCATGCTGATAAACATCGAGATCATCACTATGGTGATGACGTTGAGCTTGATGTGATCGACAAAGAGGGAGGAGAAGCCCACCGCCATGATGATGGGCAGCATCGGCAAGATGGCATAAAAACCGGGGACTCCGACCTGTTGCGCTGAGTCGTCCACCGCAGCAGCGCCCTGATGCTGGTGTCCGTCCTGCAGATCGCAACGACGTTGCCAAAATACGTGCATCAAGCCCACCACCAGCACGGTCGCCAGTGCGGCCGGGCCCTGATAGGTGTAGACATATTCGATCACGTTGTGGCCCATGCCCACCGCATCGGTTGCACGGATGGCGTCAATGGCGGTCGGGGTATAGGCCACCCCGAGGGAAGTAGCAATCACCCCGGCCGACGAGGCCGCAGAGAGGCCCAGCCCCACCATGATGGGGAACAGGGTCGCCATCAACAGTACCGCCAGACCGGTCGCCGAGGGGATCGCCAGTTGCAGCGCGCTGGCCAGCAGATAGGAGAAGAACAGCAACACATAGGGAGAGCGCAACCGGCGCAGCGGACGAATCGCAATGCGAACCACCGCATCATTGGCACCGATATGATCCATGTAATGGGCAAAGCCCATCAGCGCCATGATCATCAGCCCCAGATCGGCCGCCCGCGAACTGAAGAGATCCCGCATCACCTCAAACGGATCGAACAGGGCAATTCCGGTGCTCGCAACCCCTTTGGGCAGCACACTCCCCCACCCTGCCAGCTGGCTTGCCACCATCAGCACCAGACCGGCGGCAAACAGCACCGGCTCGGCCCGATAGCCTTTGAGGATCAACCTGGCCACCAGCACGATGACCAATACCGCAATAACTACCTGAAACATGACGACTCCTTAGCGACTGAAACGGGCGTGGGTGAGCTTGATTATCTCGATCACCACGGCACTGGCCGCCTCGAGGGATTTAACCGGCAGGTACTCGTAGATGGAGTGAAAGTTGTGGGCACCGGTGAAGAGGTTCGGGCAGGGCAATCCCTTCTGGGAGAGCACGGCGCCATCATAACCACCGCGCATCGGGATGGGCTTGGGGGTGATCCCCAGCGTCTCGTAAGCGGCCAGCGCCAGTTCGATGGGATAACGATTATCGCCCTGCAAACTGTTGAACACATTGCTGTAGCGATCGCTCAAGTGGTAACTCACGCTCTGCTCACCCCACAGGGCCTGACAGCTCTTGCCGAGGGTGTCGAGCAGGGTCATTCGTTGCTGATACCCATCCTGAGTGAAGTCGCGCACATCCAGCTTGAGCACAGTTTGGGCGCTGTTGCCCTGCATCTGCTTGACCCAGTAGTAACCTTCACGCCCCTCGGTATATTCAGGCGCTTCGCCCCCCGGCAGCATGGCGATAAACTTGTGCGCCATCAGCAGCGAGTTTTTCAGCTTGCCCTTGGCCGACATGGGATGAGCCGAGGCACCGTGAAAGACAAACTCCGCATCCCCCGCATTCCAGTTCTCATAGACCAGCTCGCCAACCCCGCAGCAGTCGAGGGTGTAGGCGAAATCAGCGCCAAAACGTTCGGTATCGAACACCTTGGCGCCGCGCAGCCCCTGCTCCTCGTCAGGTACCAGACCAATTTTGATGGTGCCGTGAGGGATCTCCGGGTGTGCCTGCAGATAGGCCACCGCATTGACGATGGCGGCGATGGCCGCCTTGTCATCGGCCCCCAGCAGGCTGGTGCCGTCGGTCACGATGATCCGATCGCCAACATAGTTGGCCAGCTCGGGGAACTCGCTCTGGCGCAGGGTGATCTGCAGCTCGGCATTGAGGCAGATATCTCCCCCTTCATAGGCCACCACCTGGGCATGGGTATCGTTGGTATGTTCGGCACTGGTATCGAGATGGGCAAAGAAGGCCACGGTGGGCAGATCCCCGCCTACATTGGCAGGAAGTGTGGCGGTCAGGATGGCGTTGTCCGCTACCTCCACGGTCAGCCCCAGGGCAATCAGCTCCTCTGCCACCTTGTCAGCCAGCACCCGCTGCCCAGGAGAAGAGGGCATCACCCCGGCGGCGCCCGCTTCACGGTTGGTGGTGGTATTGATGGCGGTGTATCCCAAAAATCGGTCGACAATCTGCATTGCGGTAGTCCTGTGAGTAGTGACGGAATGATGCCGTGACGAGATCCGGCGGCGCGGTCACCTTATTCAGAAAGCAGTCGCCTTTTTCTGCAAACAGCCGTCTGATGAAGCGATAACGCCTTGGATTAACGAGAAAAAATGAGATGGAGAAAGAGAGTGCCCATCACAGTCGAATCAATGGGTAGTGATAAATAACACAGAAAAGCTGCATAAAAGCCATCAGATAACCAAAAGTGGGTAGCTGATCACATGCCTGATATGCTGAAAGGCGAAATAAAAACCTGAATGAAAGTCTCTGCTTTCGTATTGGGTAGCGAAATCCACTGCCCGGGCCAGACACATTGGCGGAATGTCATAGAGGAAAAATGCCGGAGCACAGGCTCCGGCATCGATAGAGGGAAAGTGTTCAGAGGAACCGGTCAGCCTGGCGACCGCTCAGGCTGACCGTCGGGGTCCCTCTTTGGCATGATGAGTGCGTCGCGGTTAATCCTTTTTCGCCTTATTGGCGAAGAAGATATCGGCCTGAATATCCTGGGTGCGCACCGTGAAGATCTGGTTGGTCAGATCTTCCGTCAGCGTTTCGGCCTCCTGCATCACCCGCAGATTGAAGTCGTTGAGCATGCTGTTGGCGGCAACCTTGTCGGTCTTGACCGTTTTCAGGTAGTTGGCTTCCATCTCTTTCTGCTCTTTGGCGATCTTCGCCTCCCAGCTCTGGTACGCCTGCTTCACCATGGGGGCCAATTTGGGGTAATCGGTCATCACCAGGGTCTGCAGCTTGCGATATTTCCAGTAGATGGAGTCGCTGTCGGCCTTGTCACTGCCCATGGCATAGTGCGCCGGATAGGCCTCCAGACCGCTGTAGTAGGGAACGAAGGCGGTCAGGTCCGCCATGCCGAGGCCCACATAGGTCACCTCCCCTACCTCACGCGGCATCCAGGGGCGTACCTGCATCACATGGGACTCATAGGTGCGAAACACGCTGACGGGGCGCCACGGCTCCTGACCATTCAACCCCTTGCTGTAGGGATCGTGCTCGGTGCCGTCATAGTGATTGCGCAGCACCGCCTTGACCTCCTCCAGCGTCATCTTCTTCTCAGGGGAGAGGGTGACCGGGAACTGGCGACCGGCATCTACCGCCTGCTTGAGCGAGGGGTTAAACATCTGCTGGATGGTCCAGACCCGCGGATCGTTATAGGTGCGATCCCGCTCGTCATCGCGGGTATAGGCTTTCGAGAAGTTGAACGCCCCATCCTTTTGCGGATGGTAGAGCCCCTTCTCGGTAGCAAATTCGATCAGATTTTTCGATCCCATCATGTCGGCACTGGCGGGATCGTACTGCTGCAAGCGGCCCTGATTACCGGTGGCAAAATAGTGATTTTTCGGCAGACGCTGCGCCATCCAGTGGTGGCCGGTGGCGGTCTCCAGATACCAGAGCTCGTTGTCATCCACCACGGCAACGCCAAATCCCTCTCCCGCGCCTATGGTCTCGATGATGTTACCAAGCAAGGCGATCGCCTCGCGGGCCGAGGTGGACCGAGAGAGCAGCACATCGGGAATGTCATCCTCGGTGATCCCCTTGTCTTCCACATAGGGGTCAAAGGCGAGCGCTTCGGGTGAGGCAAAAATGGACTCGGTGCCGCTCACCCCTACCCCCTTCTCATTGAACCCGGTAGCGCCGTGCAGCTGGGTCTTCCAGTTCGGCACTGTGGTATAGCGCAGGGAGTTTTTCGGCAAGGGGTAGCTGAAATCATTGGCGCCGTTGTGAGCCTTGGAGCTGTGCACGCCACTTTGCCCCTGCTTGGCCGGATGGATCACAAAATGTTGGGCTTTCAGGGCATCGCTGTCGGCGCTGCGGGCCACCATCATGGAGCCATCGGCACTGGCCTCACTGCCGACCAGCAAGGTGGTACAAGCGAACGCCGATGAGAAGAGGGCAAGGTTGATGGAGAGTGCGACGACGCACTTTTTGAAGGAATGCATGAGATCTCCTTGTTGCACAGAGTGGTTGCAAATAAACGGTGGCTCGCCAGTCAACCTGCCTCTGTCGCAAGGGATAGCCACAGTGACACGGGCCGGGCAGTGCGGGCCATCAAACCGTAAAAAATGAAAAAGAGAGGTGCGGACAAATCGCGGGACAATCGACAGAAACCTAGGCGCCCATGATAAGCGACCTGTTCGCATCTCCCCTTTCGCCTATACCTCAGGCGTGGCGATACTAGGCTTAATCAACTGATGGGAGTGTGATTAATAACGCAAAACACCAACAATGAAGCACGCTACAACTCAAAATATTGATAACTGTGACAAGAGCGGAGTTTTTGACAATAAGTCGATTCACCAGCCCCCCCGGAGGCAAACCGGCGATGAGATCAATCAAGAGAGGGTCGGATAGCGGGGTGACGTGAGCACGTCATCCCGTCATTTTCAGCTGTGTCAGCGGATCACTGCGCGTCCGGCTGGTTTGCGGGGGCGGCCTTGATAAAGGCCTGCAACTGTTCGCAGTTGGCGACAATGCGGCAGATGGTGGGGTAATCGTCCAGGATCATCTCGTAACGGCGCGCGTTATAGACCTGCGGCACCAGCATGCAGTCGGCCAGGGTCACTTCGTTGCCGACGCAGTAGACACCGGCGGTGGTCATCAACAGCTGTTCAAGGGCAGTGAAGGTCTCGTCAATCCAGTGGCGATACCAGTCCGCTTCCTGTGCTTTGTTGGCCCTGAAGTGCTCTTCCAGATAGCCCAGCACCCGCAGATTGTTGAGGGGATGAGTATCACAGGCGATCATGTTGACGATCTGGCGCACCCGGGCCCGCGCCTCGGGAGCAGAGGGCATCAGGGAGTAGGCGGGATAGGTCTCGTCGAGGTACTCCATGATGGCGACGGACTGACCGATCTGCAGATCGCCATCCACCAGAAACGGCACCAGCCCCTGGGGGTTGAGACGGCGGTAGGCCTTTTCGCGCTGTTCGCCCTGCCGTAAATTGATCGGATGCTGCTCGTAGGCGAGCCCCTTGAGCTGCAACACGATCCGCACCCGAAAACTTGCCGACGAACGCCAATAGCCAAACAACTGCAACATAATCTGTCCCTGCTTTTTATCTGGGCCCGAAGCCCGGCAGGTGCTCGCCACCTGCCTCCTTGTGTATCAGGCACCGGTTGAGGGCTCGTCGTGATCCGGACATATCCGGAATTGGGTTGCCACCAACCGGCGCTGGCCATCAACCTCCCTGACCGCTCGCAGGCACCACTTGTTGAGAGATGGTGCCAAACAGGTTTTGGCCAGAGCGATCTTCCATCGCGATCGACACTCTATCACCAAACTGCAAATAGGAGGTTGTAGCTTGATCACAATCAAGAATTTCCAGCATGCGGCGCTCGGCGATGCAGGATGAACCGGCGCTGCGATCGTAGTTGGAGACCGTGCCCGAGCCGATGATGCAGCCCGCCCCGAGCGGTCTTGTCTTGGCGGCGTGGGCAATCAGCTCGAAGAAGCTGAAGGTCATATCCACCCCGGCATCCGGGGCACCAAACAGGGCGCCGTTCAGATGGGTGCGCAGGGGCAGCAGCACCTTGCCATCGCGCCAGTCATCCCCCAGCTCGTCCGGGGTGATCGCCACCGGCGAGAAGGCGCTGGACGGTTTGGACTGGAAGAAACCAAAGCCCTTGGCCAGCTCCCCCGGGATCAGGTTGCGCAGGCTCACGTCGTTGACCAGCATCAGCAGTATGACGTGGCTGGCGGCCCCCTGCGGGCTCACCCCCATCGGCACGTCGTCGGTGATGATGGCCACTTCCGACTCGAAATCGATCCCCCACTCCTCGGAGCCCATCACGATGGGGCCACGGGGGGCTAGAAAGCTGTCGGAGCCCCCCTGATACATCAGCGGGTCGTGCCAGAAGCTCTCGGGCATCTCGGCGCCGCGCGCCTTGCGCACCAGCTCCACATGGTTGACGTAGGCGCTGCCATCGGCCCACTGGTAGGCGCGCGGCAAGGGAGAGAGGCAAGACGCTTCGTCAAACGGGAACGCCTCGGCCACACGGCCCTCGTTAAGCTGCTGATAGACTTCCTCAAGCTTGGGGACAACCTCGGTCCACTCATCGAGGGCGGCCTGCAGGGTCGGGGCAATCTCGCTCACCCGCACCGCCCGGGTCAGATCCCGGCTCACCACCACCAAAGCGCCATCGCGCTTGCCATTGTTCAATGTTGCCAATTTCATAAGCGATTCCTTATTTGCCGGCAGCCGCGTTCGGGCGCTGCCAGCTGGAGACATACCGGGTGTTCTCGATCCCTTCGCACAGGCTGCCGACGTTCAGCGCATCGCGGGTATCAAGCATCACCGCCACCTCGTCGGTGAACTTCTTGGCATAGGCCTGTCCCGCCGCAAACGCCTTGGGATGGGGGCCGTGGGTAAAACCGGCGGGATGGAAGGTGACCATGCCCCGTTCGATGTTGTCCCGGCTGAAAAAATCCCCGGCGTGGTAAAAGAGCACCTCGTCGTAATCATCATTGCTGTGATAGAAGGGCACCTTGAGGGCGCCGGGATCGCTCTCGATGGGGCGTGGCACGAAGGTGCAGATCACGAAACGGCTTGCCACAAAGGTGGAGTGGGCCGACGGCGGCAAATGATAGCGGTGGCTCATCAGCGGGCGGATATCCCGCCAGTTGAGGCGCACCACGCACAAATCCCCATGCCAACCTTGCGCATCCAGCGGGTTGAAGGGCCAGGTGATGACCGACACCTGATCGTGGCGTTTCACCTGCAGCGACCAGGGGTTTTCATCCTGCTGGGCCAAAAAGCGCTCATTGATAGCGGGTACATCGAGCGCAGTCGGATCGAAGATGGCGTGATTGCCCACCAACCCCTTGTCCGGCAGCTGATAGCTGTCGTTGGTCGCCTCGATCATCAGGATGAACATGGGCGCTGTCGGCTCGATGCGCCACATGGTGCCACGGGGGATCACCACGTAGTCACCATCGCGCAGGGTCAGGTGGCCGTAGTCGCAGAAGAACTCGCCGCCCCCCTCGTGGATAAACAAGAGCTCATCGCCGTCGGCGTTGCGCACCAGAAACGGCATCGCCTCGGATAGCCGCCAGATCCGGTAGCGGCAGTGGGGGTTGCTGAGAATGTCGGGGGCCACCCAGGGGGAGAGGGAACTCACCTCATCTTGCAGGGCATTGAGGTCAAACAGCCGTGGCCGCAGCGGCCCTTCCCAACTGCTCCAGTCGGTGGGGGCATGCTTGTGGTGCATGTGGGTGGCTGGGCCGAAAAAGCCGCTGCGTCCCAGCTCGCGCTCATAGATGGCCTGCTCCGGCAGGTCGGCATGGGCCTGACGGGAGTGGGTTCCCTCCCGATGGGGGAAACTTATCCAGTTACGCATTACTTGGATCTCCTTTGCCATGCTCAGCGTCATCCAGCACACCACGGCGGATCTGGTCCAGCTCGATCGATTCAAACAGCGCCTTGAAGTTGCCCTCGCCAAACCCTTCGTTGCCCTTGCGCTGGATGATCTCGAAGAAGACCGGACCAATGACGGTGTCGGTGAAGATCTGCAGCAGGATGCCATCCTTGGTGGGGGAGCCGTCGATGAGGATGCGCAGCTCTTTGAGGGCCGCCAGATCCTCCTGATGCCCCTCGACCCGGCTGTTCACCTGCTCATAGTAGGTATCGGGCGTCGGCATAAAGCCGGTACCGCGGCTGCGCAGGGTACGGATGGTCTGGTAGATATCGCTGGAGGCCATGGCGATGTGCTGGATCCCCTCCCCCTTGTACTGGCGCAGGTACTCCTCAATCTGGGACTTGTCATCCGCCGACTCGTTGATGGGGATGCGGATCTTGCCGCAGGGGGCAGTCATGGCACGGGAGTGCAGCCCGGTCAGCTTGCCCTCTATATCGAAGTAGCGAATTTCACGGAAGTTGCCGATCCGCTCATAGAAATTGGACCAGATATCCATATTGCCGCGATGGACGTTGTGGGTCAGGTGATCGATCTCGATAAGACCGGCATCCACCTCGGCCATCCGGGCCTGCCAGTCGGGGTAGAAGACAAAATCCACGTCGTAGATGGAGCCCTTGTCGCCGTAGCGGTCGACAAAGGAGAGAGTGCTCTCGCCGATACCGTAGATGGCGGGAATATTGAGCTCCATCGGGCCAATCTTGCCGACAAAGGGCTTGGCCCCCTTGGTAATGGCGAACTGCTGGGCCTTGCCCGCATCGCTCACCCGAAACGCCATGCCGCAAACGCTCGGCCCGTGCAGACTGGCAAACTGCTCGGCCTGGGAGTGGGGCTCGGCATTGACCACGAAGTTGATATCCCCCTGTCGGTAGAGCCAGCACTGCTTGTGTTTGTGCCTGGCGACCTCGGCAAACCCCAGCGAAACAAACAGGCTCTTGAGGGCAGCAATCCCTTTGGCATCGGGGGCCGTGTACTCGACGAACTCGAAGCCATCTGTGCCTAACGGATTGATGGTGTGAGTGGCGGAAGAGGTGGCATTCATCGGGCGCTCCTTGCTCTTGATTCGGTTAAAACGGATTGCAGCACCCAGTGGCGCAGCAAGTGTTAACAACTTGTTTCATTAGAAGCAGGGCGTAGCAGGAAGAGAAGAGGCGAGATGCAGATAGTTTTTCGCAGCTGGTAGCAAAAGATGTAAATGGATTGTGACATTCAAGCCGCAGCCCTGCGGATCAAAGTGTGACGACCCGCATGGCTGTCAGCTTTGCATTACAGTTGCCAGTTTTTGACTATCAGATGGGGCAAGCGGGCCCGGGCTTTTTGCAGTCGCGTGGGCGTCGGATTGATCAACCACGCCTCTTCCCCCAACCCCAGCAGCGGCAGATCGTGCAGGCTGTCGCTAAGCGCCAGCTCGACATCGAGGGCGCAGATTTCAGGCAACAGCTTGTGCTGGCCGTGGCAATAGAAGCGCGGCATCAGACCGCCAAAACGGTAATGCATCTGCGAGCCAATGATCCGGTGGGGCAACTGGCCGGGCAGTTGCTGATGGAGCTGGGCACGCACCAGTGCGCAGGGACTGGCGGAGATCACCCAGCAGCGCGCCTCCTCCCTTTGCAGCAGATCGCGAGCCTGACGAAACAGTCCCGGCCTGATGTGGCAATAGGCGCGCACCAGCTTGCGCCAGCCCAAGGGAGAGAGCCCCAGGGTGATGGCCCACCAGATCAGGGAGATACCGCGCCGCCGCTGGCTGGGTAGCAGCTGACTTGGCAACAAATAGACCAAACCACCCAACGCAATCACCGGCAACAGCAGCAGCGGCCAGATCCGGCGGCGCAGGATATAGCGCAACAGACCGGCGTGGCTGTCGCCGGGGGCCAGGGTGTCGTCAAAGTCGGCCAGGATCCAGCGCGGAGTGCTCCCGTCAGAGGCATTGGATGCATCACGCGCTTTTGCTGAATGGATCATGGCGTCAGGCTCTCGGCGCATAAACATCAGGGCACAAGGGTGGCGATCGCGGCTGTCAGCTCAGGAGTGACAAACTCAGCCCCCTGTGTGGGCGGGCAGACAAAATCGAACGGCTCCCCCGCCAGCGAAAAACTCAGTCGCCAGGCGTGCAGATAGCCGCGATCGGCTGGCGTACCGCCATAGCGTTCATCCCCCTGAATAGGCGCGCCGATGCTTTTGAGGGCAACCCGGATCTGGTGGGTCTTGCCGGTCTGGGGCTTGATGCGATAGAGCCGCAGACCCTCGCGCACCGACACCGAATCGAACCAGCTGATGGCAGGATTATCCAGAGTGCGCACCAGCATCCAGCTGCCACCGCGCCCCTTTTGCATATCCCCTTTCACCCAGCCCTGCTTCTTCTTCGGTTTGCGATCGGAGAGCGCCAGATACTGCTTGCTCACCTCGCGGGCCGCAAAAGCCATGCTCAGCTCGCGGTTCGCCTCCGTGGTGCGGGCCAGCAGCACCAGCCCGGAGGTCATCTTGTCGAGCCGGTGCACCGGATAGAGAGTCAGCCCTGTATCGGCCTTCACGCGATTGACCAGCCCCGGATTGACCGTCTCCCCGTCGCCCTTCTCGTCATGCATGCCGATGCCGGGCTGCTTGTCGATAACCAGAAAAGCGGGATGCTCAAACAAAATCCGGTACATAAAACCTCGGGAACTGGGGGATAAGGCACGCAGCCAACGGCTGACCGCGCTCGGGAGTGCTGCATTCTCCCTGCTCGGCTGCCATTTGGCAAACCGGGCGGGCAGACGATGAAGATGAAAAATGGCCCCACCTGCAACAGGTGGGGCCATTTTCGGCAATCTTGGCAGCTCAACCCTTACACATTGCGCGGGCGCAGGTGGGCATGCCAGCGTGCTTCCCACTTCTTGAACAGCCAGACGATGACAAAGGTGAGCAGCATATAAAGCAGCCCGGCGGTCAAAAACGCCTCGAACGGACTGTAGTAGCGGGAGTTGATGATCCGCGCCGCGCCGGTCAAATCGACGATGGTGATGATGCCCGCCACCGCCGAGCCCTGCAGCATGAAGATCACCTCGTTACTGTAGGCAGGCAATGCCCGACGAAACGAGTTGGGCAAAATGATCCGGGTCAGGGTTTGCCAGCGGGTCATGCCAAAGGCGTTGGCCGCCTCAATCTGGCCACGCGGCATGTTGTGCACCGCCCCGCGCACGATCTCGGCGGTATAGGCGGCGGTATTGAGGGTGAAGGCCAGCAGGGCGCAGAACCAGGCCTCGGAGAAGAGCGACCAAGCGGCGCTGTTTTTCAGCCACTCCCACTGGGCGGCGCCGTAGTAGATGATAAAGAGCTGCACCAGCAGCGGGGTGCCACGAAAGAAGTAGATATAGGCCCAGATCGGCCCCTTGATCAGCCAGTTGCGGCTGTTGCGCAGGATGCCCATGGGCACCGCCAGCATCAGACCGAGGAGCAGAGAGAGGGCCACCAGCCAGACGGTGGTATAGAGCCCCTCCCAATAGGTCGGCCACTCTTTGAGAATGATTGAGAAATCCATGGCTTACCTCGTCTTTATCGCATAGTGGCGCTCGGCCCACTTGAGCGCCGAGGTGGAGACTGCGGTGAAGATCAGGAAGATCAGCGCCACCGCCATGTAGAAGGTGAAGGGTTGCTGGGTTGAACCCGCCGCCAGCGAGGCTTTGCGCACCATGTCATCAAGGCCGATGATGGAGACCAGCGCGGTGGTTTTCAGCAGCACCAACCAGTTGTTGCCAAAACCCGGCAGGGCGTGGCGCATCATCTGGGGGAAGAGGATCCGCACAAACACCTGGGTTGCCCGCATGCCAAAGGCGCGAGCGGCCTCCAGCTCGCCTTTGTCCACTGCCAGAATGGCGCCGCGAAAGGTCTCGGTCATGTAGGCGCCGAAGATAAAGCCGATGGTCGCGACACCGGCTACAAAGGGGCTGATATCGATATAGTCCGGGAGCAGGGAGACCCACTCCTGATTGGGATTACCTTCAAGTAAAAAGCTGTTATAAGCCTCGTTGACCCAACTGCAGATACCGTTGATCAGCACCTGGCCGCCAAAGAAGAGCAGCATCATCAGCACCAGATCGGGGATACCGCGAATGATGGTGGTGTAGCCGGTGGCGATGGCCCGGGCCCACTTGTAGGGAGAGAGTTTGGCCAGCGCCCCTAGCATCCCCAGCAGCAACGCCAGCAGCAGGGAGGCCAGCGCCACTTCCAGGGTGACCCAGGCGCCCTCCAGCAGCGAGGCTTCGTATCCTTTCAAATCAAACATGGGCAGCTCCATTGCAATTAATAGGGCCCATTGCTCCACACAGAGAACATGGGCCCCGGGACTACTGGCGAGGTGAGCCAATCGGCCTGTTACTTGTCGTTGAGCAAAACGTCACAAGTCCCCTCACCCTGCCCTCTCCCAAAGGGAGAGGGCACTGCCTTTACTCGCCGTAAACGTCTCTTTGTTTTACTCGCCGTATACGTCGAACTCGAAGTACTTGTCGTTGATCGCCTTGTACTTGCCGTTGGCACGCAGCGCCAGAATGGCGGCATTGAATTTCTCTTTCAGATCCTTGTCAGCCTTGCGCACCGCGATACCGGCACCCTCGCCAAACCACTTGGGATCGGTCAGTTTCGGACCAACGAACTCGTAGGCATCGCCCCCTTCCTTCTTCAGCAGACCGTCGGTGATGGCGGCAGAGTCGGCCATCACATAGTCGACACGACCGGATTTCAGATCGAGATAAGCTTCATCAGCGGTGCCGTAACGTTTGATGGTGGCGTTCGGGAAGTTGTCGGTGATGTAGGTATCCATGGAGGTCGCACGTTGCACCGCCACGGTTTTACCATCCATGAAAGCCTTGTCGAGCTTGACGTCAGTGCCCTTCTTGGCAGCGAAGCGGGCCGGAATGTGCTGGTACTTCTGGGTGAAGTCCACCTTATTCTTGCGCTCTTCGGTGATGTCCATGGTGGCGATGATGGCGTCAAACTTGCGCGACAGCAGCGCCGGAATGATGCCGTCCCAGTCCTGCTTGACCAGGGTGCACTTCACCTTCATCTCTTCGCATAGGGCGTTGGCGATGTCGATATCAAAACCTTTCACCTCGCCACTGGGCTCGGTCCATGAGAAGGGGGGATAGGCACCCTCAACCCCGATCCGTACCTCTTTCCACTCCTTGGCCATCAGGCTACCGGACGCGAGGGCAGTGACTACGGCAGTCGCCAGCATCAGCTTGTTCATGTATCTCTCCTTGATAAAACAGTTGATTGGGTAACTCGACATTCCGCCATCAGTAGATGGAGGAGATGAATTGCTTGAACCGCTCGGATTTGGGATGGGCGAAAATCTCCTTGGGGTTGCCCTCCTCTTCCACCCGCCCCTGATGCAGAAACATCACCTTGTTCGATACATCCCGGGCAAACGACATCTCGTGGGTCACCACCAGCATGGTGCGCCCCTCTTCGGCCAGCTCGCGCATCAGGCCGAGCACCTCCCCCACCAGCTCGGGATCCAGCGCCGAGGTGGGTTCGTCAAACAGCATCACCTCGGGCTCCACCGCCAGCGCACGGGCGATAGCGGCTCGCTGCTGCTGACCACCGGAAAGATGGCCGGGATAGTAGTCGCGCCGCTCCCACAGCCCGACCCGGTTGAGCAGATGCTCGGCTCTGGCGATCGCCTCGGCGCGGGGCACCTTGAGCACCTGGATCGGCACTTCGATGATGTTCTGCATGATGGTCATGTGTGACCAGAGGTTGAAACTTTGAAACACCATGGCCAGTCGGCTGCGGATCCGCTCCACCTGACGCATATCTTGTGGTTGCCGCTCACCGGCCCGGTTGGTTTTCATGGCAATCAGCTCGCCATGGAGCGAGACAGTGCCGGATGAGGGAGTTTCGAGCAAATTGATACAGCGAAGAAAGGTCGACTTCCCCGAGCCGGAGGAGCCGATAAGGGAGATGACATCCCCCTTGTGGGCGGTCATGTCGATGCCCTTGAGCACTTCGTGGGTGCCAAAATATTTGTGCAGATCACGTACTTCCAGTGCGGCAACGTCGCTCATCCATTACAACCTTGTCTGTCCCTAGACGCCGCAGGGGGCGTGACTCAACCATCGTCCATTTAACAAAAAGTTAACCGATGGCAACCTTCAGCGAAAATATCACCCGGATAGTGAAAAAACAATACAGAACGAGGGTCTTCAGGGGATTCGCTCTATTTTTATTCGCTCTTTGCGTATTTTTCAGCACTTTGTTTGCATAAACAGCCGTTTCAATGGCTATTCAGATACCGCCTTTTTATACCCCAATCATATCAGTGGCAAGAGAAAAGCGTAATGCGTGCCAAACCGGCTCCGAAATCGCTTTATGCACCCCCTTGCAGAGCGAAAGATCAGCCCCCCGATCGGATCAACTTGATTTCATTGGTTCACTCGGGCTCGCACAGAACCTTAACAAACAGCCGAGTTGTGGCGAAAAAGTAACAACACCCTCAAAAAAGGGCTGTTTTCGGCCATGAAAGCGAGAGATATGTGACACAGAGCCAATAAGTAATGATAAGGTGGTATTTTTATCAGTTTTTGTGATCGAGGCCTCGATGTTGCTCAATGTGTTGCTGATCCTGTTGCCACTGGCAATCGGCTATCTGGTTCCCCTCTCCACTGCCCGACTGATCAAGCTGGTCAACCAGAGTTTGGGCAAGATGGTCTACCTCATCCTGTTTCTGATGGGGCTGGGGCTTGCCTATGTGGAGAACCTGGGCAGCAATCTGGCGGTGATCTTCAAGGTCGCCGGGGTGATGCTGGCGGCGATCACGGTCTGTAACCTGCTGGCCCTCTGGTGGCTCGACAAGCGCACGCCGCCGACCCACGAGGCAAACGATGCCAGGATGCCGAGCAAGCTGCACCTGTTGTGGGAGTCACTGCAGCTCTGCTTTGTGGTGCTCGGCGGCGTGCTGCTCGGGCTGCTGGTGGATCTGCGCGCCCTGCCCATCGACAAGTGGAGCGAGTGGGCCCTGATGCTGCTGCTGTTTCTCATCGGGGTGCAGATGCGCAACTCCGGCATGCGACTGCGGCAGATCCTGCTCAATCCCTGGGGGATGAAGATCGCCTTCACCGTCATCATCAGCAGCTGGCTTGGCAGCCTGCTGGCCGCCCAGCTATTGGGCATGCCCCTGAGCCACGGGTTGGCCCTCAGCTCCAGTTTCGGCTGGTATTCGCTCTCCGGCATTCTGGTGGCCGACAAACTGGGGCCCGTGCTGGGCTCAGCCGCCTTTATCAACGATCTTGGGCGCGAGCTTATCGCCATCCTGATCATTCCGGTGCTGATGCGTCGCCACCCCTCGGCCGCCATCGGTTATGGCGGCGCCACGGCGCTGGACTTCACCCTGCCGGTCATCCAGAAATCGGGGGGCATTCAGGTAGTGCCGGTGGCCATCGTCTCCGGCTTTATCCTGAGCCTGCTCGGCCCCATCCTGATCCTCGGGTTTCTGGCGATCTAACTGCATTTGCCCGCAGCCAGCACGAAAAAGCCCGACACGACTGTCGGGCTTGTGTTATCTGGGTATACCGCACGCTTGCTTTATCTATGACTTATTCGCGCCACTGGCCGCCACTCATCACTCGCTCGATAGCAAACGTCCGGTCGTGCACCAGCAGCAGATCCGCATCCTGCCCGACCCCGATACGCCCCTTGCTGCCGAGCCCCAGCGCCTGCGCCGGATTGCTCGTTACCACGGTCAGTGCCGTCTCCAGCGAGACACCGAGCCGGGTCGCGCGCACACACTGCTGCCACAGGCTGGCAATCTGGCCGCAGCGCATCTCGATTAGCCGCCCTTCGCCATCAAAGCGCGGCAGGCTGGCGTTGGCATCCGAGCTGAAGGTGATGCGCGCGGCAGGCACACCGGCGGCCAACAGCTCGAGGAGCGCATCGGCGGCAAGCCGCTCGCCATCCTCCAGCAGATCGGGAAAGCTCGAGGTGGTGAGATCTACCCAGCCTCCCGCCCTGCCCCACTCGATGGCCTCGGCGAAGAGCCAGGGGTTGCGGTTGCAGTGGGTAGGATAGAGCTGGCGCAGCGGAATGTCGGTCTCATCGCGCAGGGCCCGCAGGGGCGCCAATGCCCCCTTGCCATCCCCGACATGGAAGAAGCTGACCCCGCTCTTGCCCGCAAGCAGCCCGGCCACCCGCGCCTCGCTGGCAAGCCTGGCCAGCTCGTCGTGGGTCGGCGCACTGGATCTGTGGTCACAGATGGCCACCTCCCCTACCCCCAATACCTCGGGGATCAGGATGATGTCCGACTCCACCGTGCCGGTCAGGGTCTTGACCGGCAGATGGTAGGAGCCGGTATACATAAAGGCGCTCACCCCGGCGGCGCGAAACTCGCGCACCTTGCCGAGCACCTGCGCAGGAGTGCGGGTCAGGCTGTCGGTGCCAAGCGCCGCCACCAGGGTGGTGACACCGGCCATAAGCGCCTCGCTCGCCGCCAGCTCCGGGGTGCGAAAGGCAAAGCCCCCCTCACCGCCACCGCCAGTAATATGGGCCAGCGGATCCACCAGCCCGGGTACCAGATAGCGACCACGACCATCGACCCGATGCAGCGGCCAGTTTGTGGGCACCGTCAACCCCTTGCCCATCCAGGCGATACGGCCATCGGCCACCAGCAGATCCTGCTGGCCAAGGTGGGTAGGGCTGAAGATCTCGGCCCCCTCGATCAGGGTCAACATGGCGATCCTCCTTGCACGATTGTCGCTTGCCCAATGAAAAGAGAGGGAGCAAGCTCCCTCCCCCCGTCAACCACCATATATATCGTACTTGAAGTACTTCTGGTTGATCTGCTGATAGGTGCCGTTGGCACGCAGGGCCTTGATCGCCTCGTCCAGCTTGCCCTTGAGCTCCTTATCGCTCTTGCGCACGGCGATCCCCATCCCATCACCAAACCACTGGCGATCGGTCAGGGCGGGCCCCACATAGTCGAACTTGTCGCCCCCCTCTTTGCCAAGGAGCCCCTGCTCAATGGCAGAGGCATCGGCCAGCAGGGCCAGCACCCGACCCGCCTTCAGATCGAGATAGGCCTCATCGGCATTGCCGTAGCGGACGATGGTGACATTCGAGCCAAAATTGTCGGTCAGGTACTTGTCGTGGGTGGTGGCCCGCTGCACCCCGATGCGCTTGCCCGCCATGCCTTCCGGGGTCAGCGTCAGCTCGGTCCCCTTGGCCGCCACAAAGCGATTGGGTATATGGGCATATTTCTCGGTGAAATCGACCTTCTGGCGCCGCTCGTCGGTGATCGACATGGCGGCGATGATGGCATCGTATTTGCGCGACAGCAGGGCCGGGATCATGCCGTCCCAATCCTGCGCCACCAGCTCGCACTTGACCGCCATCTGCTGACACAGGGCGTTGGCGAGATCGATATCAAACCCCTTGATCTCGCCCGACGCATCGGTCCAGGAGAAGGGCGGGTAGGCCCCCTCCACCCCGAAGCGCACGGTTTTCCACTCCTTGGCCATGGCGGGGGTGGCCAGCAGGCTGGCAACAAACAGGGCTGAGAGGGTCAGTCTGATCTTCATCATGAGTACTCCATTACATAAAAAGCGCACAAGCGCGGACAAGGCACCGCAGGCGAATGCATGCGATGACCAAAAGCGGCAAAATCTGGATGAGCGAGATCACGCCCGAGCGGGCGTCAGTGAACTGCTCCAGGGGTTCGATCTATTCGTCGAACCACTCGGAGAGATAGAAAGGCTTGAAGTAGAAGGCCAGAAAAAAGCCTCTGGCTTTGCGCATCATGGTGGTTTGTCGCGTCCTGTGACAAAGATGGCAATCACCTTAGCACGCCCCAAATTTGCCCGGCAAGAGGCAGCCGCCGGGCATTAGCAAAATCCCGATCATGGTCAAGGCGGGCAGGATCCGTTAGGCTCGAAGCATCTTGCCATCCCATAACAGACCCACAGCGACCGATGAATTTTCTGGCCCATCTCCATCTGGCTGCCCACACCCGAAGCTCCCTCACCGGCAATCTGCTCGGCGATTTCGTCAAAGGCACACTGCCCACGGGGCTTGCCGCCCACTTCGATGAGGGGATCTGGCTACACCGCAAAATTGACGCTTTCACCGACAGCCACCCCGAGCACAAGGCGGCCGTCGCCTGTTTCGAGGCCCCCTGGCGTCGCTTTGGCGGCATTGTGGTGGACATGCTCTACGACCACTGGCTGAGCCAGCACTGGGGGCGGTTCAGTACCGAGCCCCTGCCCCGCTTCTTGCAACGCAGTTATGACCAGCTATTGGCGGATCACCCGCATCTGCCGGGCGGACTGCCACTCCCCCTCAAACGGATGGCCGAGCAGAACTGGATCGCCTCCTACCGCCACAGGGAGGGGCTGGGGCAAGCCCTTAACGGCATCGGCCGCCGACTGCGCCGCCCGGTACAACTGGGAGAGGCGCTGCTGACCCTCGATGAGGCGCAGTGGCAAAAATGTGAAGCGGGGTTTTTGCGTTTCTATCCCCAGCTGATGGATTTTAGCCAGCAGCAGCTGGCCCAATATCGGGCAGCGCAAGGGGCACAGTGATCCCCCTGGATAGGCCTGTTTCCCCACAAAAAAACGCCCCTTGCGGGGCGTTTGTCATCAGTTGGCTTCATCTTTCTTCTTGCGAATGCTTAAGCCAAGCTCCCGACCACGCAGACGGGCGTAGTAGATGGTACCGACAAAGGCGAGGGTGGTGAACAGCAACTCCACCACCGCCAGCCACCGCTCCCCCTCATCCGTGGTGATCAGGGTGAGGGCGTGCAGGAAATAGGGCATCAACACGAAGTTGCCCCAGGCGTGGGTGTAAGGGTTACCCTGCACTATCCCCTTGAGCGGGAAGAGCAGCGGCACCGTCCAGATCACCGGCAGCAGCCAGGGGTTGAGGTCCGGATGGGGTGACAGCCACAGATGCCAGAGAATGACCCAGCCCAGCAGGCCGAAGAAGCCGACCAGGGTCAGCCAACGTGCGAAGCGGGTGCTCACTTGAGGATCTCCAGTACCTGCTCCGGCGGGCGACCAATGCGAGCCTGAGCATTTTTGATGACGATAGGACGCTCGATCAGCTTGGGATGCTGATGCATGGCACGAATGAGTGCATCACCGCTGACATCGGCCAATCCCAGCTCTTTGTAGAGCTCCTCCTTGGTGCGCATCAGCTG
Source organism: Aeromonas sp. QDB23 (assembly GCF_027707745.1). Classification (NCBI taxonomy): domain Bacteria; kingdom Pseudomonadati; phylum Pseudomonadota; class Gammaproteobacteria; order Aeromonadales; family Aeromonadaceae; genus Aeromonas; species Aeromonas sp. QDB23. The sequence continues at coordinate 44,335 of NZ_JAPCJA010000006.1, read as the reverse complement.
GCGCGGATCGCTAAAACCGAGCAGAGAGAGCAGGTTGCGGATCTCATCTTCGCTCGGGGCCTGCTCCAGATAGAGCACCACATCAGGGGCGATCCCGTGCTGTTCCAGCAGGGCCAGGGTTTCGCGACTCTTGGAGCAGCGCGGATTGTGGTAGATTTGGGTCTCGCTCATGGTAACTCCCTGATTAATCGCAAGATGGGACTAGAAACGGCGCTATTGTAGGGGAAAGTGATGGTCAGGGTAAGCGGCAGTGGAAAGGAATTGAAACGAATTTGTTGGCTGATTGTGGCTGGCCTGCTGGGCGCCTGCACACCCGCCCCCGAATTTACCGATGCCAAAGGGCAGCCGGTCAGCTTGCGCCACTTTGTCGGCAAGCCGCTCCTGGTCAACTACTTCGCCCCCTGGTGCGCCCCCTGTCTGCGGGAGATGCCGCGCCTCAACGCGCTGGCGGCAGAAGGCCAGATCACCGTGGTGGCCATCAACTACGACCCGACCACGCCAGCAGAGCTGGACAAACTGGCAGCGCAGTACCACATCAAGGTGCCGCTGCTGATTGCCAATGCGGAGGCCAGCTTCCCCTTCCCGCGCCCGGGCGCCCTGCCCACCAGCTATCTGCTCGACAGTGAAGGCAAACTCAAGCAGACGCTGATCGGTGAACTGGACCCGTCGAACATCGAGATGCTCAAGGCGACCGCCAGCAGTATGAGTCACTAGCCCGTCGCTCTATCAACCTCACACACATCAACGCCACCGCCATAAACAACAAGGGCGCACCGTGGTGCGCCCTTGTTGTATTGGAAAATGCCTGCTGTCGTTAGCCCTTGAGGCTGTCGAGATCCTTCTTGGCCCGCTCCAGCTCGGTGATGCGCGCCTCCAGACGAGCCAGGGTCATCCGATCGCTGGTGGTACCGCGTGCCACGATCAGCTCGTCGATGGCCGCCTGATAATCCCCGCGCAGGGCGAGCATCTCGGCCCGCGCCATATGCAGCTCGGTCATTCTGCCCGCCTTGCGATAGGCATCGGCCAGCAGGTTCCAGGCCAGATTGTTCTCTTCATGCTCGCGGGCATAGGGGTCGAGAATGGCGATGGACTTCTTGTAGTTGCCGCTCTCGAGGTAGGCGTTGCCGAGGTTGACCACCACCACTTCGTTGTCCGGCATCCGGCTGCGGAACTTCTCGAGCCGGGCGATGGCCTGCGCACTGCGTCCCTTGGCCAGATCGATGTCGGTCTGGGCATCGACGATAAAGAGATCTTCCGGATGACGGGACGCCAGCTCCTGCATCAGGGTGTCAGCCTCGTCGGTGCGCTTGAGCTGGATCAGCGCCAGCGCCTTGCCATAGATGGCGGCATCCTTGAGCGGGTAATCCCCCTTCTGGATCCGGGTATCGAAGTAGCTCAGCAACCCCTGCGGGGTATCGGTGCCAAAACGCACCTGAATACGCACCTTGGCCAGCCAGAAGTCGAGGCTGGGCGGCAAGTCGCGGCGGCCATAGTTGCCCGCGCGGGCGCGGGCCTCGCTGATGCGGGTCTCCGGCAGCGGGTGAGTGAGCAGCATTTCCGGCGGCTTGCTGGCGTAACGGTATTCGGCAGCCAGTTTCTGGAAGAAGTTGGCCATCCCCATGGGGTCGAAACCGGCATCGTAGAGCGTCTTCATGCCGATGCGATCCGCTTCATATTCGTTGTCGCGGGTGTAGTTGATGGCGGACTGCATGGAGAGGCCCAGCGTAGTCTGCAGCGCAGCGATACCGGCGGTCGGGTTGATCACCGCCAGCGCGATGGAGCCCACCAGACCGGCCAGGGTCACCGCCGAGCTGCTCGCCTGCGCCTCCATATAACGGGCGATATGGCGCTGGGTCACGTGAGTGATTTCGTGAGCCAGTACCGAGGCCAACTCGCTCTCGCTGTCGGCGTAGAGGAACAGGCCGGTGTGCACCTTGACCCGCCCGCCGAGGAAGGCGGCCGCGTTGATGGTGGGATCATTGATCAGGAAGAAGGTAAACGGGAAACGCACCCCATCGGCGTTGGTCAGCAGTCGCTGACCCAGATCGTCGATGTACTGGCTCAGCACCGGATCATCGATGATCGGCAGGCCCGCGCGGGCAAAGCGCATAAAGGCGTTGCCGTAACGCACCTCCTGCTCGATAGGCAGGGCCGCCACCCCGGCCGTGCCGATGTCGGGAAGCTGATTATTGGCCTCGGCATGAAACGTGGCGCCCATCAGGGAAGCCAGCAGGGGAAGCGATGCCATCAGGGGGGAAAAGCGTGCCACGTTATCTCTATCTCCATCAGAAAGGGCCTCGGCAGAATACCCTTGCCCATCAAGGGCTACAAGCGTTGTTTCACGCTCTTATCACGGCCATAATAGCGGCCACCTGCCTGATGGAGTCCCCATGGAAGTTCTCGACCTGACCCCCTGGCGTTGCCCCGAGCCGCTGATCCGGCTCAAGCTCTGGTTGCGGGAGGCCAAAAGCGGTCAAACCGTCACCATCCGGCTGGCCGATGCGGGTTCCCGGCAGGATATTCCGGCCTATCTGCACCGTCAGGGCCACCATGTCGAGATGCAGCAACAACCGGACAATACCCTCTCTTTGCAGTTGGTTGTCGGGGCGAAACAGCCATCTTGAGCCCCAGTGATGTAAGGATGCAGTCATGTTAGAAGTATTGAAGCGCTGGTATCAGACCCGTTTTTCCGATCCCGATGCCGTTACCCTTTTCCTGTTGCTGGTGTTCTGCTTCACCATCATCTGGCTGTTTGGCGATCTGCTGGCCCCGCTGTTGGTGGCGCTGGTAATGGCCTATTTGCTGGAGTGGCCGGTCGCCCGGCTGCAAAAAGCGGGGCTGTCGCGCACCCTGGCCACCAGCGTCATTCTGATCCTCTTTATTGCAGTGGCGGTGGCCTCCTTGCTGGGTCTTATCCCGACGCTGGTGAGTCAGGGGATCAATCTGGCCAAAGAGGCGCCCGCCATGCTGACTCACGCTCAGGATTATGTGCGCACCCTGCCGGACAAATACCCCGAGCTGATTGATGTCAGTCTGGTGGAGACGGTCATCGACAATATTCGCCAGCGCATCCTCAGTGGCGGCGAGCATCTGGTGAGCGCCTCCCTCAGCTCGCTGGTGAACGTAGTTGCCATCATGATCTACCTCATTCTGGTGCCGTTGATGGTCTTCTTTATGCTCAAGGACAAACGGGTACTGATGGGCAGCCTGCGCCGTTTCCTGCCGCGCAACCGCACCCTGGTCAACCGGGTGTGGGTCGAGATGAACAACCAGATCATCAACTACATCCGCGGCAAGGTGATCGAGATCCTCATTGTCGGTATCGCCACCTATGTCCCCTTCGCCCTGATGGGGCTGCGTTACTCGGTGCTGCTGGCGGTGGCGGTCGGCTTCTCGGTGCTGATCCCCTATATCGGCGCCGCCGTGGTGACGGTTCCGGTGGCCATGGTGGCGCTGTTCCAGTGGGGGCTCACCCCGGAGTTTGCCTGGCTGATGGTGGCCTATCTGGTCATTCAGGCCCTCGATGGCAACCTGCTGGTGCCGGTGCTCTTCTCGGAAGCGGTCAACCTTCATCCGGTGGCTATCATCATCGCCGTGCTGGTGTTTGGCGGCTTGTGGGGATTCTGGGGGGTCTTCTTCGCCATTCCCCTCGCCACCCTGGTCAAGGCGGTGATCAACGCCTGGCCCAAACGGGAAGATAATGCCCATGCCGTCAAATAACCGGCCACTGCGGCCACGCCTTCAGCCACTGACCCCCAGAGAGCGCTTATGACCCTTTCACGTCGCACCACCCTTGGCGGGCTAATGGCCCTGCTGCTTGCCACCGTGACCCCGGCACAGGCCGAGATCGATCTCGGCTCGGTCGATATGCTGGCCAGTGACAGCCCCACCAGCCCGGTGCCACAAGGGCTGGTGGTGGGCGCTACCCTGATCGGGGGGCAGGCCCGCTACGAAGCGCAGGACAACGCCGTCTACGCCATCCCCGGCTTTATCTACTTCGGCGACGACTTGATGTTTTTGGGAGATCGGGCCCGCTACTACTTCCACAAGGATGAGAATGTCGCCCTCTACGGCTACGGCCGGGTGCGTTTTGGCAATCTGGATCCCGAGGACTCGCCCGCCTTCAGCGGCATAGAGCAGCGTGAGTGGCAGCTGGAAGGGGGGATTGGCGGCAACATCGTCACCCCTTACGCCCTGCTGACCATCCGCGCCAACAGTGATGTCACCGGCCGCAGCAAGGGACAGGAGCTGCTGCTGTGGGCCGATTTCCCTATCCTGCGCGACAACCTGCTGATCATGCCCGGCATGGGGCTGATGCTGCGCAGCGACAAGATGGCCAACTACTACTTCGGCGGCATCTCCGAGAGCGAGGCGACCGCCCAGCGGCCCGCCTGGGATACCGGTACCACCCTCTCCCCGATGGCGGCGCTCATCACCAGCTACCGCTTCAGCCCCAACTGGATTGGCATGTTTGCCATGAACTACGAATGGTATGATCGGGACATCAAAAACAGTCCCATCGTCCAGCACGATGGCGAGCTCTATGCAGGTTTTGCGCTGGGTTATATCTGGTAACGCAGGTCAGCTAGCGATAGGCTCCGGCCCAATCACCAAACGCAACAAGGGAGCCAATGGCTCCCTTGTTTATCATTTGCGTTCGGCTTACAGCGTGGCCAGAAACTCGGCCAGCGCCTGATTGACGAAGGCGGGGTTCTCCATGGAAGAGATGTGGCCGGCCGCCGGGATCTCCTTGAACGGGCAACCCAGCACCTCGGCCATCAGATAGCCCTCCAGCACCGGACGGGCCTTGTCCTCGCAGCCGGTCATCACCAGCGCAGGCACAGTCACCTCTTCCAGCCACTCGATGCGATCCTCGCGGGTCACAAAGCTGCGACCCACCGCCACCATGGCGGGGATCTTGTCGCTTGGCCAGCGGGCTAGTCGCTCCTTGAACTGGGCCAGCAAGGCGGCATCGGACTGGTTGGCAAAGAAGATAGGCGCCACCTGTTCGATGATGGGCGCCGGAATGGTGCCGAGCTGCTCGATCGCAGCGAGCATGCCAAGGTAGCGTTCGCAGGTGATCTGCGGCTCGAGGCCGACAAAGCTGTCCATCAACACCAGACCCTTGATACGGTTTGGCGCCATGTGCGCCAGCTCCACGCCCCACATGCCGCCGATGGAGAGACCCACCAGCACGCACTCCTCAATGCCGAGGGCATCGAGCAATGCCAGATGATCGCGCGCCAGAGTGGCCAGGGTGCAGCCACCGTCGGGGAGCAGGTCGGAATCACCGTGGCCCCACAGCTCGGGGACGATGCAGCGATAGCTGCCCTTGAGCGCGGCGATTTGCGGCGCCCACATGGCGCTGTCCCACAGATAGCTGTGGCCAAACAGCAGCACCGGGCCCTGCCCTTCGTCCAGATAGGCCATCCGGCGGCCCGCTATCTCCATAAAATGCTTCATGTTATCTCCTGTTGCCAGCGATGGGCGGGCAGTGTATCACGTCCCCCTTGGCAGGGGACGCCTCCCTGGTGCAAGCTGGAAGTGACTCAAAGAAGTCACCCATGAAAGGATGCCAAAAGGAGAAGTGCATGGCGAAGGAGAAGATCAAGAAGCGGCCGCGTCTGGACAAACAGTGCTACGAGCACCACCTTGCCCACTTGCAGGAGGAGTTGGTCAAGCTGCAGGAGTGGGTCAAGCAGGAGGGGCTGAAGGTGGTGGTGCTGTTCGAGGGACGGGACGCCGCCGGTAAAGGGGGCGTCATCAAGGCGATCACCGAACCGCTCAACCCGCGGGTCTGCCGGGTCACGGCGCTGCCTGCCCCCTCCGATAGGGAGCGCTCCCAGTGGTACTTTCAGCGGTATGTCGCCCACCTGCCCGCCGCCGGTGAGATGGTGCTGTTTGACCGCTCCTGGTACAACCGGGCCGGGGTCGAGCGGGTGATGGGATTTTGCAGTGACGCGGAATATCGCGAGTTTCTGCGCGCCTGCCCCGAGTTTGAGCGGATGCTGATCCGCTCCGGCATCACGGTGATCAAATACTGGTTCTCGGTCAGCGACGAGGAGCAGGAGAAACGCTTCAAGGAGCGGATCAACACCCCGATCAAGCGCTGGAAGTTCAGCCCGATGGACTTGCAGTCTCGCTCGCGCTGGGTCGAATACTCCCGCGCCAAGGATGACATGTTCACCTACACCGACACCGAGGATTGCCCCTGGTTCGTGGTGGAAGCAGATGACAAACGCCGTGCCCGCCTCAACTGCATCGCTCATCTGCTGGGCAAGGTGCCTTACGAGGCGATCCACTACGAGCCCATCAAGCTCCCCCCGATCAAGACCGAAGGGTATGAGCGCCCACCGCTGACCAGCCAGACCTTTGTACCCGATATTACCGCCGACCTCGAAGCCTGAGCCCTGTCACCTAGTCTGAATTCTCCCATGGCAGAATTACAGGCAATAAAAAGCCGGTCTGACGACCGGCAAAAAGGCATTGAATAATAAGGAAAACCAGCACAACAAAAAATCAGGTACGGATATATTTGGCGGTACGGGGGAACGCCTGCTCCTTGGCATCGAACAGGTAGCAGGCCTCGGCCGGAATACCCACGCTGTAGGTCTGACCGGTCGCCACATCCACATCCGAGGTGGCCTTGACGGTAAAGTCGTGACCATCCACATCCATATAGACGAAGGACTCGGCACCCAGGTGCTCGGCCACCTGCACGATCCCGCTCACCTTGCTGTGTGCATGGGGGTGATCCAGCGGCATCAGGTGCTCGGGACGAATACCCAGCTCCACCTTGTCACCCACCGCGCCACTGCGAGCATCGACCCGGGCACGCACGGTATCGCCGGAGCTCAGCTTGACCACGCACTCCTGCTCGCCAATCTCCAGCAACTCGCCCGCCAGGAAGTTCATCTTGGGAGAGCCGATGAAGCCCGCCACGAACTTGTTGTCCGGGTTGTGGTAGAGATCCAGCGGTGAACCAAACTGCTCCAGGTTGGTGGCCGCCTCGCCCTTGAGCGGGCTCAGCACCACGATCTTGTCGGCCAGAGTCATCGCTTCCACCTGATCGTGGGTCACGTAGATGATGGTGGAGTTGAGCTCTTTGTGCAGCTTGGCGATCTCGATCCGCATCTTGACCCGCAGCGCGGCATCCAGGTTGGAGAGCGGTTCGTCAAACAGGAACACCTGCGGCTGCTGCACGATAGAGCGACCGATGGCAACCCGCTGACGCTGACCACCGGAGAGCGCCTTGGGCTTTCTGTCCAGCAGCGGCTCGAGACCCAGGATCTCGGCGGCGCGCATCACCCGCTTGTGGATGTTCCCTTTATCCATCTTCTTGAGCTTCAAGCCAAAGGCCATGTTCTCGTAGATGTTCATGTGGGGATAGAGGGCGTAGGACTGGAACACCATGCCAACGTTGCGCTCGACTGGCGGCACGTCGTTCATGTAACGACCGCCGATGGTCAGCTCACCGCTGGTGATGTCTTCCAGACCCGCGATCATCCGCAGCAGGGTGGATTTACCGCAGCCGGACGGGCCGACGAAGACGATGAACTCCCCTTCCTTGATGGAGAGGTTGATGTTGCGCAGGGTGTCCTTGTGAACAGCCGGATCGTAATTTTTGCGAACGTTGTTGAGTACTACTTCAGCCATGACGAGCTCCGCTCTTGAATCTTTGCAAATCGTGATAGCGGGGGGAGTCAGCTCCCCCGGCCATAAACTTAACCTTTTACGCCACCGGCGGTGAGGCCGCCGACTAACCAGCGCTGTGCAAGCAAGAACACCACTGTGATGGGGAAACCGGAGAGCACTGCGGCCGCCGCGAAATCACCCCACAGATAGTTCTGCGGATAGAGGTACTGCTGGGCCCCGACCGCTAGGGTCAGATTGTTCACATCCTGCAACAGGATGGAGGCCATGGGCACCTCGGTAATGGAACCGATAAAGGCCAGAATGAACACTACCGCCAGGATGGGCACCGACAGGGGCAACAGGATCAGACGGAATGCCTGCCACGGGGTCGCACCGTCGATGGCCGCCGCCTCCTCCAGCGAGGAGTCGATGGTCTCGAAGTAGCCCTTGATGGTCCAGACGTGCAGGGCAATACCGCCCATGTACGCCAGGATCAGGCCACCGTGGGTGTTGAGACCCAGCCAGGGAATGTAGTCACCAATCTTGTTAAAGAGCGCGTAGATGGCTACCAGCGCCAGTACCGCCGGGAACATCTGGAAAATCAGCATGCCCTGCAGGATGGTGGACTTGCCACGAAAACGCAGGCGGGCAAAGGCATAGGCACAGGTGGTGGAGAGCGTCACGATCATCAGGGCTGTGATGCCGGCGATCTTGATGGAGTTCCACAACCAGGTCAGCACCGGGAACGGCGGCGGCGTGATGCTGCCGTCAGCATTGGTGATGGACATGCCCAGTGCCAGCTTCCAGTGATCCAGGGTCGGATTGGAGGGGATGATCTCCCCTACCGCGAAGTTACCGTTACGGAACGAGATGGCGATAACCATGATCAACGGGAAGATGATCAGCGCCAGGAAGCCCCACATGACCAGGTGGGTTGCCCACACCCGGTATTTGACTGATTTGGGTTGTACGATTGCCATGTTGAAGCCTCCTTACAGCTGCTTGTCGGCTTTGGACAATTTCAGGTTGAGCAGCGCCAGCGCACCTACGATGAGGAAGATAGCTGTGGCGATGGCACTGGCCAGACCGTAGTCCTGACCACCCGATCCCTGGAACGCAATCCGGTAGGTATAACTCACCAGCAAGTCGGTGGTACCGGCCGGGGTGCTGGCGCCGATGATGTCGGGCGCACCGTTGGTCAACAACTGGATAAGCACGAAGTTGTTGAAGTTGAAGGCGAACGAGGCAATCAACAGCGGTGTCAGCGGCTTCATCAACAGCGGCACGGTGATCTTGAAGAAGTTCTGCACCGGACCGGCACCGTCCATGGCGGACGCTTCATAGAGATCTTCCGGAATCGCTTTGAGCAGGCCCATGCAGAGGATCATCATGTAGGGATAGCCGAGCCAGGTGTTGACGATCAGGATCATCACCTTGGCCAGGAAGGGGTTGGTATACCAGTCCGGCTTGATACCAAACGCCGCTTCCAGGAACATGTTGATCTCACCGAAGTTCTGGTTGAACAACCCCTTGAACACCAGGATGGAGATAAACGCCGGGATCGCATAGGGCAGGATCAGCATGACCCGATAGAAACCGCGCCCCTTGAGCGACTCCCACTGCACCAGACAGGCCAGCACCATACCGATAGCCAGGGTGAAGGCAACGGAACAGCTGGAGAAGATCACGGTCCAGATGAAGATCTGCAGGAATGGTGACTGGATGCCCGGATCGGTGACGATGCGCGCGAAGTTCTTCCAGCCCACGCTGACCACGAAGCCGGGTGCCACGCCCTTGCCGACAAACTGACCCTGTTCGTCGATGTACTGATAGAAGCCGGTGTCACCGTTGGGCAGCATCAGCTGGCCATTCTGGGTATCACGCAGCAGGTTGCTGTCTTTGATCACCACGCCGGACTTGAGCACGGCGCCATCCATCAGACGGGTGTACTGCTGCTTCTGGGCGGCAAACTTGCGCAGGCTGCTCAGGGTCAGGTGGGTACCGCCATCCGGCAGCACCAGATCCAGGTCACTCAGGTGAGTACGATGCTCAACAATGGCGCGGATCGGCGCGGCCTTGCGGGCGGCTTCGCCAGTGAAGGGCTGCAGCTCGACCACTTGCTGGGTGCTCTGCACCCGGCCCTCGCGGGACGCCAGCTCACGGGCCTTGTTGTTCATCAGGGAAACAGGTTGGCTGATAAAGGATTGATCATCCTGTGTCAGCAGCAGCTGGAACTGGCCATTGTCGCCACCCAGCAGGGTAAAATCGAATTCACCGCCCGCCACCTTGTAGGTTTTCTTCAGGTGGTAGTCCCGCGCCTGCTCCACGGAGAGCAAGTTGGACCCCGAATAGTTGGTGAAGGCGATGCCAATCGTGTAGGCAAGAGGGAAGATGATAAACACAACCATGCCCGCAACACCCGGAAAGATGTAGCGATGGGCATAGGTCTTCTTGTTCATGAAGACATACAGACCGACGGAAACCACCACCAGATCCAGCAGCGCGAATACCCACTCGCCACTGGCGTACATCATCACGGCTGCGTAGCCGTTGAGGATGGCGACCAGGGCCGCTATGGTCCACTTAAGCCAGGTGTGCTTATCCTTCGGACCGGCATAGGACTCAACAGAAGGTACTACTTCCATGCCAATTAACCTTTATAACGCCAAGAGAGATTTGAGAGAGTGGGAGGCCATTGCGGCCTCCCGGGTAGTGCGTGCTTACTGAACGATACGCTTGGCAGCGGTATCCAGTGCTTCGTCAACACCCTGACGACCGGAGGTCACGTTCTTGAGGGCAGTTTCGAAGGAAGACCAGAAACGGCTCATCTCGGGAACGGATGGCATCGGCTCGCCAGCCTGGGCGTTCAGCATGGTTGCCTTGATGTGCGGATCGGATTCCAGCGTCTTCTGGAAGGATTTCAGCGCAACGGCACCCAGCGGCTTGTCGGCGTTAACCGGCGCCAGACCGGCATCGGTCAGCAGGTAGTTTTCCAGGAACTCGATGGCCAGATCCTTGTTCGGGCTGGCGGCGTTGATGGTGGCACCCAGTACGCCAACGAAGGCTTTGGCCGGCTTGCCGTTCAGGGTCGGCAGCGGCGCTACGCCATACTTGATGCCGCTCTTGTCCAGGTTGCTCCAGGCCCAGGGACCGTTGATCATCATGGCTACTTCGCCCTTGTTGAACTTGGCGTCCATCACACCGTAGTCGATGCCTTTTTCCAGGTGACCGGACTTGATCATCTCGGAGATGTAGCCCACGCCCATCTTGGCACCAGCGTTGTTCACGCCGGTATCTTTAACGTCATAACCGGTAGCGGTTTTCTTGAAGGCGTAACCACCGTTGGCAGCCACCAGCGGATAGCTGAAGTACGGGGTGTCATAAGCCCACATGATGGCGCGCTTGCCGTTTTTCTTCAGAGTCTCGTCAATCTTGGCGATCTCTTCGAAGGTTTTCGGCGGCTCGGGCAGCAGGTCTTTGTTATAGATCAGGCTGACCGCTTCCATGGCAACCGGGTAGCCATAGGTTTTGCCATCAACAGTCATGGCATCCCATGCCAGCTGTTCAAATTTGCCTTTGGTGGCAGCGTTCGGCGTTACCGGAACCAGCAAACCGGCTTTGACCCACTCACCGTAACGGTCGTGAGCCCAGAAGAAGATGTCCGGGCCGTTGCCAGTGGCGGCGGCTTGCTGGAATTTCACTTCAACCTGATCCGGGTGAGCCACAGTAACCTTGATGCCGGTTTCTGCTTCAAACTTCTTACCCACTTCAGCCAGACCGTTGTATCCCTTGTCACCGTTGATCCAGATGGTCAGCTGGCCTTCATCGATGGCAGCAGTAGCAGAGCAAGCGACGCCAAGAGTGGCCAGACCGATCAGGGATGACAGCAATTTCTTTTTCATGAGCCTTTCCTTGTATTAGTTCCGCGCTGTAAGAGCATTGTGTGCGAGATGAATATTATCCCAAGCGGCAAACGGCTCACATGACGCAACTCGCATTTTTGAAATGCAATTACGTATTTCCTTCCAGAAAGTTTTGAAAACATTTTCTTATTTCAGGGGGTTAAGGCCATTTATCGGCTTAATTACGGCCAATGACAGAATATTAATTACCAAAATGAAATAAAATTTCACGAATGAAAGGGTTTTCACCTCAATGAAAACCCTTTCAGGTGATTTATTTTGTTTGATTTGTTAACAAAGTACCGCAGCGGTTTCGAGGCATGCCGCGGCGCAATAAAAAAAGAGACCCCGCCGGGGCGGAGTCTCTTTTTGCCAGAAATGACGACTTGATCACACTGCTGATCCCACTACGACTGACGCAGCAGCTGATCCTTGAGATTGGGCGGCACGCCCTTGATGGTCAGGGTGTCGGTCTGGGGATCGTAAAAAATGCGACTGTTCAACAGCTTTTGCTCAAAGCTCAAAGTCAGGCCACCGCCGGAGCCAACAAACTTGGTCAGGCCGCGCAGGGTAGAGCGATCCGCCGGGAAGCGATCTTCCAGCTCATACTCCTGACCGATAAAGCTGTAAAAATCGAGATCACCGTCGCCGCCATCTTTTGCGGAAAGTTCTGCAGACAGCTCCTTGATTTCGATCTCTTCACCGGCACTCGCCTGTTCGGTGCAATATTTGAAGACCTGCTTTTTGTAATCGTTGCGCTCGGTCGATTCGAGCTGGCGACTGTCGCAATAATCTTCGACCGCCTGCAGCAAGCCTTTATTTTGCACCTTGGCATCCATGCCCTCGCGGGCACCCAGCAGATCCATAAAGAAGTCGCCCAGTTTGCGACCGATGCGTCCCTTGCTGAAGGTGATATAGCGGCGCGAATCGGCCTGAGTTTTCCATTCGGTCAAATCAATGCGGGCCACCAGATTGAGTTTGCCGATATCCAGATACTGGATATGACGCAATTCCAGCGCTTCGCTGACGGTGACGCTCTCCTTGCCCTCCAGCAGGGCAATCAGCAGATAATCGACCCCGACGTAGTTGTATTTGGCAAACAGCAGCACCCCTTGCTCATCGAGGGCGTGCTCCACCAGCTGTTTGACCAGCATCTGGGTCACATTGACCGAGAAGGGAACGAATTCGGTCTGCTCACTGAGCAGTTGTTCGAGGGCGATACGAAACGCGGGTGAGGGCTGCTTGGGGGCCTCTTCCCCCTCCGCCAGCTCGGCGACGGCCGTTTCGGGGTCGGCAAAGAAGCCAAAACCCTTGCCACCCTTGCCGTTGTAGATCCGATGCAGTTCCGCCATCAGTCCCTGTACCGCCTCATCGGGAGGCAGGGTCTGGCTGCGGGTATCGGCGTGGGGTTGACCATCGCCGCCCTGGCGCAAGGAGTGAAGAATGATCTTGTCGATATCGAGACTCATGTCACAAAGCCATAGTGTTAGCCGAAAGGGTGAAGTATTATAAGGCGCTTTGAACCGAGATGAACTGAAGATTATGCCTATCGTATCAAAGTACAATAACGAGCAATTTGACGCCCTGATGAACGACCTGATCACCGCGCTGGAAAAGCATAAAGCGCCGGTAGATCTCAGCCTTATGGTGCTTGGCAATCTGACCACCAATATCATCAACGGTATGGCACCGGCCCAGCGCCAGGCCATCACTGAAAAGTTTGTCCAGGCCCTGACCGCATCGGTCGATAATCGCCACGACGCACACTGAGTCCTGCGACTCTGTTGATTTGACGTTTCTCAACGCAGATGGATCACTATGGTCGAAACCGGTAACCCCTATCGTGATAATGTCTCTCGCCTGATCACCTGGGGGCATTGGTTCTCCTTCTTCAACATTATCCTGGCCATGCTTATCGCCACCCGCTATCTGGGTGCCATCGGCTGGCCATCGACCACGCTTGGCGTGATCTATCTCGTTGTAAGCTGGATTGGCCACTTCTCGTTCCTGAGCTTCGTCACCTACCTGTTGACGGTCTTTCCGCTCAGCTTCGTGCTGCCCAAAGAGAAACCGCTGCGATTCATCTCGGCCATCATCGCCACCCTGGCGCTGGTGCTGTTGCTGATCGACACCCAGGTATTCCGGCTGTTCAAGTTTCACCTCAACAGTCAGGTATGGCAGTTGCTGCTGGATCAGGCACAGACCGAAGAGGGCTCAATCTGGAGCATTATCTTCGTTGCCGTGCCCACCATCTTCCTGCTGCAACTGCTGCTGTCGGCCTATGTCTGGCGCAAGATCAACAAGCGCAAGCGCCGCCAATACGGCAATCAGGTTGGGCTGGCCCTGCTGGTCTGCTTTATTCTGACCCACGTGGTCAACAGCTGGGCGGATGCGACCCTCTATCAGCCCATCACCATGCAGAGAGCCAACTTCCCCCTCTCCTACCCCATGACGGCCCGCTCCTTCCTGGCCAAACATGGCTGGCTGGATCTGGATCAGTACGAGAAGCAGGCGGCCTCCCAGGGTGATGACAGCGACAGCCGGATGCACTATCCGCTGCGCCCGCTCAACGTCAATGCGCCACTGACCCACAGCAATCTGCTGATTGTGGTGGTCGACTCCCTGCGCTTTGACATGCTCAACAACATCAACATGCCCAATCTGCAACGCTATGCGGATCAGCACCTGACGTTCCGCAACCACATGAGTGGTGGCAACGACGATCTGATGGGGATGTTCAGCCTCTTCTACGGCTTGCCCGGCCACTACTACAAGGACATCAGCAGCGACAAGCGTCCGCCGGTGCTGTTCGACGAGATGCTGCGTCAGGATTACCAGTTCGGGCTGTTCGGCGCGATGGAAGATGCCCAGAAGTATCGCAAGAGCATCCTCTCCGGCCTGCGCAAGCAGGTGTTTGTCTCCGAACAGATCGATGATGGCAAGCTGCTGACCGACTGGCAGCAGTGGCTCGGCAAGCGCACGCCGGAGCGTCCCTGGTTCTCGTTGGTCTATCTCTCGAGCCCAGGTGACTACCAGTTGCCCGCGACCATGAAGGGGCCATTCCAGCCGGAGCTGGCCAACTTCAATCCGGCGACCGCCTATCGGGCGGAGAACCTGCAAAAGCTGGAGAACCGCTACAAGAACTCGGTCTTCTATACCGACCAGCTGCTTGAGCAGATGCTGACCAGCTTGCAGTCGCAGGGGATGGACAGCAATACCGTTGTCGTCATCACCGCCAACCACGGTCAGGAGTTCAACGACACCCGCAGCAACAGCTGGGGTGCGGGCAGCAACTACTCCCCCTATCAGGTACAAGTGCCCATGGTGATTGCCTGGCCGGGTCGCGACAGCCTGGTACTGGAACAGCCGAGCAGCCATCTCGATCTGGCCCCGACCCTGATGCAGGGGATGCTGGGGGTACGCAATCCGGCACGCGATTACAGCATTGGTCGCAATCTGTTCGATACCACGCCCCGTAACTGGCTGCTGGCGGGGGATCAGAACGATTTTGCCATCTATCAGGGCAATACCATCACCCACTTCAACAAGCAGGGTGACTTCGAACTGCTGGAGCGCAACAGCTATCGCCCCATCAAGCACGGTACCCCAGATATGGGCGCCATGATCCAGGTGATGAACGAGCTGAACCGCTTCTATCGCAACCAATGAAGCCCCCGCTGATGGCTTGATACCATAAGAAACGCCCCGAATTCGGGGCGTTTTTCGTGGTATCGCGGGGCCACTTTCGCGACTGTTAGCCACCCCACCCTTGCGGGTACTTGTAGCCGACGAAACGCTTGGCCGCATAGGCCTTGAACGCCGCCGAGTTGTAAGCCGCCGCAACATCCCTGGCAAACGGCTGATCCGCATCCGCACTTTTCACCACCACCCAGTTGATGAAATCGTAGCTGCGCTCCAGAAACAGTCCTTCACTGAACGGGATACCGCTGGAGGCGGCAAAATTACCGTTGATCACCGAGAAGTCGACATCCTCCCGCGAGCGGGGCAGCTGCGCGGCTTCCAGCAGTACCAACTTGAGATTGTGCGGGTTGTTCACTACATCAAACTCGCTCGCCTTGAGCGGATTTATCCCCTCCTTGAGGGTGAGCCAACCGAGATCCTGCAGCATCAACAGCGCCCGCGCCTGATTGGTGGGATCGTTGGGGATGGCCACCGTGCTCCCCTCTTGCACCTTGTCGAGTGCAGCCAGCTTGCCGGAGTAGAGCCCCATCGGACCGGTTGGCACCTGGGTAATGGGCACCAGCGACAACCCCCGATCCTTGGCAAAGCTCTCAAGATAAGGTTTGTGCTGGAAACAGTTCACATCCAGTGAACCGTCAGCCAAGGCAATATTGGGGGTCACATAGTCGGTGAACTCCACCAGCTTGACCTTGTACCCCTTGGCCTCCAGTTGCGGTTTGATGGAGTCGGTCACCATGTCGGCAAAATCCCCCACCGTGGTACCAATCACGATCTCCTGTTTGGTCGGCAAAGACGCATCGGCGGCAACCGCGGAAAAAGCGAGGCACCCTACCACCATCGCGGAAATAAAGGTGCTGGCGCCAGCAGCGGCGCGCAAGGAAGCAGTGCAAGAAGAAGGTAAGAAGGAACGAAACGGCATAGGGACTCCCTGTCAGGTACGCATCAAGATATGGGCCTGCGGCGGGGCTGCCCTCAGAGGCAACAACCTTCACACCGCAGCAATCTAGCCATCTAAACGGCTATTTTGATTACCATAACAGAGCCATCCACCGCCGCCAAGCAATAAACCACTGGCCACCCCACCTCATCACCCTTGCTATCTCACCCGCACGCATAGCTGCACTCACGTTGGCACACACCACCATGCCATTTATTTCCAAGAGCGCACGACGCCCCCTTCGGGATTGCCCCGAATCGGGATGGCTGCGGCGAAGAAGAGTCACGAGAGAGTGAATTACAGATAAAAAGATCAGTAATGAGCGGTGAGAACCATTCTCAATAGAACACATAATCAGCGTCATTGGAATACCTACCACAAACTAGATCGGATTTCTTTGAACCTCGTTGCGCTTTTTAAAAATGGCTCTTTTTGAACCCCTATCACCCGTGTATAGATTTCCGTCGCACCCAGGATGGTGCGATCCAAGATGGAGTTTAAAAATAATGAAGCAAACATCGTTAGCACTGGCGATCACAGCACTGCTGTCGAGCCTGCCCAGTGCGCTCGTTCAGGCAAATGAAGGTTGTGCGCCGCTCACCGGCAAGGAGAGCGGCGTGGATATCGGACGCAGCAGCACCGAGCGCTGCCTGCCAGGTACCAATCCCCTGCAGGATCAGCAGTGGTATCTGCTCAACAGCGGGCAGGATGGGTTCAGCGCCCGTGGCGGCGTAGCGGGCAATGATCTCAACCTCTGGTGGGCTCATCGCACCGGCGTGCTGGGTCAGGGTGTCAATGTGGCCGTCGTGGATGATGGTCTGGCCATCGCCCACCCGGATCTGGCGGACAACGTGCGTCCGGGTTCGAAAAACGTGGTGACCGGCAGCGATGATCCGACCCCGACCGATCCGGATACGGCCCATGGCACCTCGGTCTCCGGCATTATTGCGGCGGTAGACAACGCCATTGGTACCAAGGGGATCGCCCCGCGAGCCCAGTTGCAGGGGTTCAACCTGCTGGATGACAACAGCCAGCAACTACAGAAGGATTGGCTCTACGCCCTTGGCGACAGCGATGCCAGCCGCGACAACCGGGTGTTCAACCAGAGCTACGGCATGAGTGTGGTGGATCCCCGCTCTGCCAACTCTCTGGATCAATCCCAGCTCGACCGCCTGTTTGAACAGCAGACCCTCAAGGCGCAGGGCGCGGCCTATATCAAGGCCGCCGGCAACGGCTTCAACAAGATAGCGGCGGGCGGCTATGTGCTTAACCGCACCGGCAATGGTCCCAAATTGCCGTTTGAAAACAGCAACCTCGATCCCTCCAACAGCAACTTCTGGAACCTGGTGGTGAGCGCGCTCAACGCCGATGGCGTCAGATCCTCCTACTCCAGCGTCGGCAGCAACGTCTTCCTGAGCGCGACCGGCGGCGAGTACGGTACCGACTCGCCGGCGATGGTCACCACGGATCTGCCCGGCTGCGACATGGGCTACAACCGCACCGACGATCCCAGCACCAACCGGCTGCACGGCAATCCGAAACTGGATGCCAGCTGCGACTACAACGGCGTGATGAACGGCACTTCCTCCGCCACCCCCAGCACCTCCGGTGCCATGGCGCTGCTGATGTCCGCCTACCCGGACTTGCCGGTACGGGACCTGCGGGATCTGCTGGCGCGCAGCGCGACCCGGGTCGATGCCACACATAAACCTGTGATGGTCAGCTACACCAGCAGCAGCGGCAAGGTGCGCGATGTGAAAGGGCTGGAAGGGTGGGAGCGCAATGCCGCCGGCATGTGGTTCAGCCCCACTTACGGCTTTGGCCTGATCGACGTCAACAAGGCCCTTGAGCTGGCAGCCAATCACCAGCCGCTGCCCCCGCTGGTGCAGCTGCCGTGGCAGAAGACCAGCGTCACCGGCAGTACCGCCGCCATTGCGGATGCAGGCAACAGCCCGACCAGCTCAACAACCCGCATCGCGACACCATTGACGGTGGAAGCGGTTCAGGTGATGGTGAGTCTGGATCACCAGCGCCTGCCCGACCTGCTGATCGAACTGGTCTCCCCCGCCGGCACCCGCAGCATCCTGCTGAACCCGTTCAACAGCCTGGTCGGTCAATCCCTTGATCAGCAAAAACTGGGATATGTGCGCACCAAAGGGCTGCGTGACATGCGCCTGCTCTCCCACAAGTTCTACGGTGAAGCGGCCGAGGGCGACTGGCGACTGGAGGTAACCGACGTTGCCAACGGTACCCGCCAGGTCTCTCTGCTCAATCGCGAAACCGGAGAGCGCACTACCCTGACCGAGCGCAACAATCGCCAACCGGGCAAGCTGATCTCATGGTCCCTGCGGGTCCTGGGTCACGATGCCAACCGCAGCTAACACGCTAGGAGTATTACCATGAACAAACCTGTTACCTTGCTTCTGGCAACCCTGCTGGCACCCCTCTCGGGACAGCTCTGCGCCGAGGAGTCGGTCACCATGGATGGCAAGCAGTACAGCACCATAGAGGTGAACGGCCAGACCTACCTCATTCCCGACAACGGCAGCAAGAAGCGGGTCGCCCGCAGTCTTGATGGCAAGGCCCCGCAGCAGACCCTGCGCCGCGGCGACGTGTTGATGCAAGGGGCCGCCAGCCCCGAGCTCACCGTCAGCGGCACCCTGCTGGTGGAAGCTGATGATGCCACCGCCAAGGCGCTGGCAACGCGCCACGGCTTGAACTTCAAGCAGAGCAGCGGTGGTATCGCCCTGCTGGAGGCCAAATCGGGCACCGATCTCAACGCCATCGCTACCAAGCTCAAGAGCGAAGGGGTGAATGTACAGATCGAGCTGTCGGGGGCCGAACAGCAGCCGAAATAGGTCGCGACAGACAAATAACAAAGGGGGCCATTATGGCCCCCTTTCTGTGCTGCTCATTTTGATAGTGACTTACTTGGCGCCATGCTGCTCCGCCAGATAGAGCCAGGTATCGACCACGGTATCGGGGTTGAGCGACACCGAATCGATCCCCTGCTCCACCAGCCAGGCGGCGAAGTCAGGGTGATCGGATGGCCCCTGACCGCAGATCCCTACGTACTTGCCCGCCTTGCGCGCAGCCTGAATCGCCATCGCCAGCAGTGCCTTGACCGCCTCGTTGCGCTCGTCGAACAGATGGGCAATCAGCCCCGAGTCCCGATCCAGCCCAAGGGTGAGCTGGGTCATGTCATTGGAGCCGATGGAGAAGCCGTCCACGTGCTCGAGGAACTTGTCTGCCAAGAGGGCATTGCTCGGGATCTCGCACATCATGATCACCTTGAGCCCCCGCTCGCCTCGGCGCAGACCGTTTTCGGCCAAGATCTCGATCACCTGCTCCGCCTCGCCCACGGTACGCACGAAGGGGATCATCACCTCGACGTTGGTCAACCCCATCACATCGCGCACCCGCTTGATCGCCTCGCACTCGAGGGCAAAGCAGGGGCGGAAGCTATCGGCGATGTAGCGGGATGCGCCACGAAAACCGATCATCGGGTTCTCCTCGTGGGGCTCGTAGCCACGACCGCCCACCAGATTGGCGTACTCGTTGGACTTGAAGTCCGACATCCGCACGATCACCCGCTCCGGCCAGAACGCAGCGCCCAGAGTGGCGATCCCCTCGGTCAGCTTGGCCACGTAGAACTCACGCGGGCTGTCGTAACCGGCGCTCATCTTGCCGATGGTGGCCTGCAGCTCTGGGGTTTGCTGGTCAAACTCCAGCAGCGCCTTGGGGTGCACGCCGATCATCCGGTTGATGATGAATTCAAGGCGCGCCAGCCCTACCCCGGCGTTGGGCAACTGGGCAAAGTCGAACGCCCTGTCCGGGTTGCCGACGTTCATCATGATCTTGATGGGCAGGCGTGGCATATTGCCCACCTCGGTCACTGCCACATCGAAGTCCAGCTCGCCGTCATAGATAAAACCGGTATCCCCTTCCGCGCAGGAGACGGTGATCCGCTGGCCCGGCTGAATATGGTCGGTGGCGTTGCCACAGCCCACCACCGCCGGAATGCCCAGCTCGCGAGCGATAATGGCAGCGTGACAGGTGCGGCCACCCCGGTTGGTGACGATGGCGGAGGCCCGCTTCATGATGGGCTCCCAGTCCGGGTCGGTCATGTCGGTGACCAGCACATCGCCGGGCTGCACTTCGTCCATCTGGTTGATGGAGGAGATAACTCGCGCCGGGCCCGCGCCAATCTTGTGGCCGATGGCCCGCCCCTCGATCAACACCTTACCCGCTTGCTTGAGGGCGAAGCGCTCGAGGGTGTTGGCCTCCTGCCGGCTGCGCACGGTTTCCGGGCGCGCCTGCACTATGTAGAGCTGACCATCCTGACCATCCTTGGCCCACTCGATATCCATCGGGCGGCCATAGTGCTGCTCGATGATGAGGGCCTGTTTCGCCAGCGCCATCACCTCCTCATCGCTGATGCAGAAGCGGCTGCGCTCGGCCTCATCGGTATCGACAATCTTCACCTGACGGCCGTGACCGGCATCGTCCGAATAGGTCATCTTGATTAACTTGGAGCCAAGCGTCTTGCGCACCACCGCCGGGCGGCCCCCTTTGAGGGTCGGCTTGTGCACATAGAACTCGTCCGGGTTGACGGCCCCCTGCACCACCATCTCCCCCAGCCCCTGACTGCCAGTGATAAAGACCACGTCGTTGAAACCGGACTCGGTATCCAGGGTAAACATCACGCCGGAGGCGGCGAGATCCGAGCGCACCATCCGCTGCACCCCGGCCGACAGGGCAACGCCCTTGTGGTCATAGCCCTGATGCACCCGATAGGAGATGGCGCGATCGTTGAACAGTGACGCAAACACATGCTTGACCGCCGTCATGACGGCATCGATGCCACGTACGTTAAGGAAGGTCTCCTGCTGACCGGCAAAGGAGGCGTCCGGCATATCCTCGGCGGTGGCGGAGGAGCGCACCGCAAACGAGGCCTCGACACCGGCACTCAACCTCTCATAAGCCACCCGGATCGCCAGCTCCAGCTCGGGCTGGAACGGGGCGTCGATCACCCAGTCGCGGATCTGCTGACCGGCCCGGTTGAGGGCGGCGATATCGTCCACGTCCAGATTGTCGAGCAGATGGTGGATCTTGCCGTTAAGGCCGCTTGACTCCAGAAACTCGTTAAACGCAAAGGCGGTAGTGGCAAAGCCCCCCGGCACGGATACACCGGCGCCAGAGAGGTTGCTGATCATCTCGCCAAGGGATGCGTTTTTGCCGCCAACGCGTTCTACGTCCTGCATTCCGAGTTGTTCGTACCAGAGCACGTACTGTTGCACTTGGATGTCTCCAGGTTGGTGGGCACCGATGCCATAGCACCTCGTGCGCCCGATTTAATCGATGAGGTTATGGGTAAGTCAGGTGCGTTATTGTCTGTTTCTTTTGTTGCCAACGACCATGAAAACGTTTTCTATTGGTTTTCAAAAAAATCCCCGAGCAAGAGTTGGGGATGGTCGAATGACCGGAACATTCTACAATGGCGACACAAAAAGATAACGATTCAGGTTTGCAAGCCACTTCACAACTTGGGCACAGCAGACCGGTTGACAAAACTGGTATGGTTTCGAGAGATACTTCTCACCCTTTACCCCATGCGACCCCACCCGCAGGTATCACAGGAGCCCCACGTGCACACCGTATTTTATGTTTCAGACGGCACCGCCATCACCGCCGAAGTGTTCGGCCACGCGGTACTGAGCCAGTTTCCGCTGGCCTTCGAGCAGATCACCATCCCCTTTGTGGAGACACTGGAGAAAGCCCGTCAGGTGCGGATGCGGATCGACGAACAGTTCCGCCAGACCGGGGTGCGCCCCATCCTGTTTCACACCATCGTCGACCCGCAGGTAAGGGAAGAGGTGCTCAAGTCGGAAGCGTGCGGCCATGACTTTCTCAACACCTTCGTCAGCCCGCTGGAGCAGGAGCTGGGGGTGAAAGCCGAGCCCCGCCTCCACCGCACTCACGGCATGGAGAACCGCAAGCTCTATGACGATCGCATCGAGGCGGTCAACTTCGCGCTGGCCAACGACGATGGCATCACCACCAAGGAGTACGATGAGGCGGATATCATCCTGATCGGGGTCTCCCGCTGCGGCAAGACCCCCACCAGCCTCTATCTGGCGCTGCAATTTGGCATTCGCGCTGCCAACTACCCCTTTATCGAGCAGGACATGGGCATGCTGAAGCTGCCCGCCCCCCTCAAGGCCAACCGTCACAAGCTGTTTGGCCTCACCATCGCGCCGCAGCGGCTGCACGAGATCCGCAACCAGCGCCGCGCCAACAGCCGCTACTCCTCCATCGAGCAGTGCGAGCAGGAGTTGGCCTGCGTAGAGCGACTGTTTCGCCAGGAGGCGATCCGCTTCCTCGATACCAGCTCCCACTCGGTGGAGGAGATCAGCGCCAAGGTCCTCGAGGCAACCGGTCTGCGCCGCCAGCTCTGTTAAGCCAGCTTGACAGCTGTCGATATCAGAAAAAGATAAAAATCACAGCGCATCGGTAAAAGTCAGCTGTTGTGAGCTGTGGTTTGCATAGATGACAGCGAAAAGCGTGGATAAAAAAGGGATAAGCACCACAAATGCTTATCCCTTCTCTTGCCAACCTTGTCATTGCGCGCTTGTCACCAGCGCCCGTTAGCCGCCGTTCTGTGCCACTCTGCTCTACTGTGCTCTGCTCTGCGAACAGCCAGACTTGATTAACGATTGAGCTCAGGGTTGTTCATCAGTCGGGCATAGAAGGCCAGCAACCCGTGGCGCAGGCGAACCCGCTCTGCCAACCAACCACCAGCAACAGCACCCGTTACCCCGCCAACCAGCAACAGCGGCTGCCAGTAGTGCAGCAACCCCTGATCACCGAGCGAGAGCCAGCCCAGCAACATGGTCGCGGCCACCAGCAACAACAGCGGACTGGCGGCAATCCCTAACCAGAGCGCCACCAACACTCCCCGGCCAACCCCTTGTTGCAGCACGCTTTTGCGTTCCCTGTGCTCCAACTCCCTGCACTCTTCCCTGCATTCTTCCCTGCACTCTCGCTTGTTTGGCATCATTTGCATCCACCTATGACCCAGCACCACAAAAGCTCACGGATAGCACCAAATGTCAACAAAACAGAATTCGATTGCGCAAACATCAACCAAAAACTACCAACAAGCCTCTTCAGATCATGAAAAAGCTGCCAGCGGTACAAAATACGGCCATTAGAGATGGAAAAAAGGTGCATTCATGGCGAATTATCACTATTCTGCTTCGGTTGCCAGCCAACACTAAAAATTGAAAATGGCATGGTGTAACGAAATAAATACAGCTTTCGTCAGGTTTTGGCTACGCACTGCGGCCTGCTCAGGATGAGCCCAACACCGACCAGAGACAACAGAGACGTAAGGACAGACCCATGGATTTGAAACAAGACGGTGAGGAGCTGAAGCGCGGCCTTAAAAACCGCCACATTCAGTTGATTGCTTTGGGCGGCGCCATCGGCACCGGCCTCTTTCTGGGCATTGCCCAAACCATCAAGATGGCGGGCCCCTCGGTCCTGCTGGGCTACGCCATCGGCGGCTTTATCGCCTTCCTGATCATGCGCCAGCTCGGTGAAATGGTGGTGGAAGAGCCGGTAGCCGGCTCCTTCAGCCACTTTGCCTACAAATACTGGGGCGAGTTTGCCGGTTTTGCGTCCGGCTGGAACTACTGGGTGCTCTACGTGCTGGTGAGCATGGCCGAGCTGACCGCCGTGGGCATCTATGTCCAGTACTGGTGGCCCGAGATCCCGACCTGGATGTCGGCAGCCTTCTTCTTCGTGCTGATCAACGCCATCAACCTCTCCAACGTCAAAGCGTTTGGCGAGATGGAGTTCTGGTTCGCCATCATCAAGGTGGTCGCCATTATCGGCATGATTGGCTTTGGCGGCTATCTGCTCATCTCTGGTGCCGGCGGCCCCGAGGCGAGCGTCACCAACCTGTGGGCACAAGGGGGCTTCTTCCCCAACGGCATCAGCGGTCTGGTGATGGCGATGGCGGTGATCATGTTCTCCTTTGGCGGTCTGGAGCTGGTGGGCATTACTGCCGCCGAAGCTGACAACCCCGAGAAGAGCATTCCCAAGGCCACCAATCAGGTGATCTACCGCATCCTCATCTTCTACATCGGCGCCCTGGCGATTCTGATGTCCCTCTACCCCTGGGGTAAAGTGGTGGAAGGCGGCAGCCCGTTCGTGATGATCTTCCACGCACTGGACAGCAATCTGGTCGCCACCGTACTCAACATCGTGGTGCTGACGGCAGCACTGTCGGTCTACAACAGCTGCGTCTACTGCAACAGCCGGATGCTGTTCGGTCTGGCCAAACAAGGCAACGGCCCGAAAGCCCTGCTCAAGACCAACAAGAGCGGCGTACCGCTGGTCGCCCTCTCGGTCTCGGCCATCGCCACCCTGCTCTGCGTGCTGATCAACTACCTGATGCCGGGTAAGGCCTTCGGCCTGCTGATGGCACTGGTGGTCTCCGCACTGGTGATCAACTGGGCAATGATCAGCCTGGCGCACCTCAAGTTCCGCAAGGCCAAGGTCGCAGAAGGTGTCCAGCCCAAGTTCAAGGCGTTCTGGTACCCCTTCGGTAACTACCTCTGCCTCGCCTTTATGGCTGGCATCCTGGTAATCATGTACATGACCCCCGATTTCCGCATCTCGGTCGAACTGATCCCCGCCTGGCTGGTGGTACTGGGCATCGGCTTTGTCATCAAGCGCAAAGGACAAGCCCAAAGCAAGGTTGCAGCCAATCTGGGTTAATTCCCGCAGCTAGCGACATCAATGCAAACGCCGATCGGATGATCGGCGTTTTTTATTGTTCATATCAGTCATCCTGCCTGCGATAAGTGCGATAAGTGCGATAAGTGCGATAAGTGCGATAAGTGCGATAAGTGCGATAAGGATGTGGGCCGAGATCCAGGTAGACCACTACAGACCTATGCCACTGAGTAACCACGCTCAGTGATCTGACGCACAGCTTCCTCTTTATATTCAGATGTAAATCGTGGTGTGCCCATATGCTCCTCCTATGCTCAAACTCTAGGGCTGGATCGTCTGCTCGGGCGGGGTCAGTCCAATTTCAGAACAAAACCGTCTGTTTGTATAACAAACCAGCATGAGGGAAGTGAGAGAGAGAAACTAAACTTGATGGATATCCGGTTAACGGCACAGGAGACACAACGCCATGCTTCCTCCCTTTATCTATGAGAGATTGCCCAGCCTCTACCTGCTGATGGCTATTGCCATCATTATGTTGGGTGAACAGCCCCTGCTCTGGTTTGCTGGCACCTTGTTGTTTATCGCCGGGGCGGTGACCTGGATGATGCGCTCCAGCTACCGGCGTACCGACCTGATTATCTTTCCGAGCAAACGCTGGCTGCAGCCGGAGTGGCTGTATGAAGCGCAGCCCTTCATCTGGCTGGCTGCGGGGCTGGCCATGTCACAGCTGCCCGCCCCTGCGGCACTCATCGCCTTGGTACCCTGTCTGTGGGCCTGTCGTTGCCTCTGGGCACGGCACCATTATCGCCGCCATGCCCACGGGGTGATTGTCCACTTAAGACGGGATCCCGCTCGGCGCCGCCTGCACCGGAGCCTGCGCTGACTCGGTGCGGGCGCGTTCGATAAACGTCGCCAGATCCATCAGGGGATACTTCATCAGGCTCGGCAAGCCATCGAGATCCAGACTGTCCATCAGGTTTTTCACCTCAAGACCCAGTTCGGTATCCCCTTCTATCTTCAGCTTGCGCTGGAAAAAGAGCGAATCCGGATCCTCTTTGCGACCGGCAATCAGAATAAGGTCGTTGGCAGTGCCGCTGAAGCAGACATCGGCCTTGTCACACTCGCGCGCCACCACCAACTGGCCGTTCTGCTCACTGATAAACCAGCAGAGCTCCAGATCAGAGACGTCGACTTTCAGCCACTTGTCTGCCAGAAACGCGAAATCGCCATCTGCGATGGCCTCTTTGAAGACCCTGGCCAGCAAACTCTCCATCAACTGCTTTTGCAGATTGAAGGGAACCAGCTTGAGGGGATGGCGCAAGAAGCGCGGAGCCTGTTCGACCAGGCGGCGTTGCAGTTGTTGAAACACGATAGACTCCCTTTTTTGCGCATTCAAACACAGGGCGAGGGGCAAGATCCTGTTGGAAATCAAACTTGTGCAGGGTTACCTCAAGAAGGGTAAAGCCACACAAAGCTGCCTCAGGTCAAAAAGCGGGAGTGCATGGCTGCATACAATCAGGGCTCGTTTGCCCTTCATATGCACTCTCGGAGCGTACCAATGGAATTACTCTGTCCGGCAGGCAGTTTGCCGGCACTGAAAACCGCCGTGGATAACGGGGCCGATGCCGTTTATATCGGTTTCAAGGATGACACCAATGCCCGCCACTTTGCCGGTCTCAACTTTACCGACAGCAAACTGGAGAAGGCGGTGGATTATGTGCATCAACATGGTCGCAAACTACATATTGCCATCAACACCTTTGCCCATCCCGGGGCCGATGCACGATGGAAACAGGCGGTTGATCGCGGGGTGGCCCTCGGTGCCGATGCCCTGATCATCGCCGATCTGGCGGTGCTGGACTATGCCAGCCGCCACTATCCCGAGATGGAACTCCATGTCTCGGTGCAAGCCAGCGCCACCAATGCCGCAGCCATTCGCTTCTATCAGCAGCAATTTAATGTCAAACGGGTGGTGCTGCCCCGGGTGCTCTCCATGCATCAGGTCAAACAACTGGCCCGCGAGACCGATGTTGGCCTCGAGGTGTTCGCTTTTGGCAGCCTCTGCATCATGGCCGAGGGTCGCTGCTATCTCTCCTCCTACATGACTGGCGAGAGCCCCAACACGGTCGGCGCCTGTTCACCGGCCAAGTTCGTCCGCTGGGAAGAGACCCCAAGCGGCCTCGAGTCACGGCTCAACGAGGTGCTGATCGACCGCTACGGCCCGGGTGAAAATGCTGGCTATCCGACCCTGTGCAAGGGGCGTTTCGACGTCGATGGCCAGACCTACCACGCGCTGGAAGAGCCAACCAGTCTCAATACCCTTGGCCTGTTGCCCGAGCTGTTCCAGACCGGGATCCAGTCGGTCAAAATTGAAGGGCGCCAGCGCAGCCCCGCCTATGTGGAGCAGGTGACCCGGGTCTGGCGTGCGGCCATCGATGCCTATCAGGCCAATCCCGAAGCCTATCAGGTCAAGCCTGAGTGGGATGCCCAGCTCGCCCGCGTCTCCGAAGGTAGCCAGACTACCCTCGGCGCCTATCATCGTCAGTGGCAATAAGGAGTCCACCCATGCAATTTTCTCTCGGGCCTCTGCTCTTCTACTGGCCCAAAGCCGATACCGAGGCCTTTTACCATGCCGCGGCCGACAGCCAGGCCGACATCATCTATCTGGGGGAGACCGTCTGCAGCAAGCGACGCGAACTCAAAGTCGATGACTGGATTGCGCTGGCCCGTCAGGTCGCCAGCTCCGGCAAGCAGGTAGTGCTCTCGACCCTTGCCCTCATCTCCGCCCCTTCCGAACTCAAGGAGGTGAAGCGGCTGGTCGACAATGGCGATCTTATGGTCGAAGCCAACGATCTCGGTACGGTACAACTCGCCTGGGAGGCAGGGATCCCGTTTGTCTGTGGCCCCGCCATCAACGCCTATAACGCCGATGTGCTGCGCATGCTGCTCAAACAGGGGATGAAACGCTGGGTCATGCCGGTGGAGCTCTCCCGTGACTGGCTGATCCAGCTCAATCAGGATCTGGGGTCCCTGCGCGACCAGTTCGAGGTGGAGGTGTTTGCCTACGGCCATCTGCCGCTCGCCTACTCGGCGCGCTGCTTCACCGCCCGCTCCCTCGACAAGCCCAAGGACAACTGCGAGCTCGCCTGCATCAACTACCCCACCGGACGACTGGCCAACAGCCGCGAGGGGCAGCGGGTGTTCAATCTCAACGGGATCCAGACCCAGTCCGGCTACTGCTACAACCTGGGCAACGAGCTGGCAGACATGGCAGGTCTGGTGGATGTGGTCAGGCTCTCGCCACAAGGGATGGAGACGCTGGAGATGCTGGCCCGCTTCAAGGCTAACCAGCAGGGCAATCATCCCCTCGCTCTGCAGCAGGATCGCGACTGCAACGGCTACTGGCGCCAGATCCCCGGCATGAGCCTGGTGGAATAAGCCCGCCATTCGCCCAACAAAAAGGCCTCATCGCGAGGCCTTTTTTACAACGATAACACAGTGGATCAGGAGGGTTGATCACTCTTGCTGCGGGCGCTCTGGGCGCCTGGCGGCAAGGGTTTGCGCGCCATCAGCTCCAGTTCCAGCAGCGCATAGCGGTGCTCGATAAAGTCGTAGACGTTGTTGGAGAGCGCCAGCTTGAAGTAACTGATGGCTTCCTTGCGGTTGCCTTTACCCAGCTCGAACTTGCCCAGATAGAAGTAGGTTTCGCACAGGCGCTCGGCGAGCTCCCGGTTATCCTTCACCCCCTTCACCACGTTGCCCATCAGCTGGGAAGCGTTGATCTCGCCGATATAAAGGCGCACCAGATCCCAGTTCCAGGCATCGTCATCGTACTTGTTGAGACGCTCGCGCATCCGGCTCATGGCTGCCGACGGGTCGAGTTTCTGCTCGGCCAGATAGAGCCAGATCACCCGATAGGGGTCTTCCGGCTGCGCCTCGTAGAAACGCTTCATGTCGGCCGCGGCCAGCTCGGGACGGTTGCCGTAATAGAGGGCGATGCCACGGTTGAGATAGGCATAGTCATAGTCCGGCGCCAGTTCGAGGGCGGAATCGAACGCATCATAGGCT
Organism: Aeromonas sp. QDB23; assembly: GCF_027707745.1. Classification (NCBI taxonomy): domain Bacteria; kingdom Pseudomonadati; phylum Pseudomonadota; class Gammaproteobacteria; order Aeromonadales; family Aeromonadaceae; genus Aeromonas; species Aeromonas sp. QDB23. Next base: position 15,346 of record NZ_JAPCJA010000006.1, on the reverse strand, counting down.
TCGTCGTAATTCTGCTGCTGTACCAGATAGACGCCGATGAAGTTGTAGGCTTCGGCGAAATCCGGCTTCTCCCGCAGGGCACGGTTGAAATCGAGCCGCGCGAGGGAACGCAGGCCAACGCGATCAAACACCACGGCACGCTCATAGAACAACTCTGCCCGCTGTTCGGTGGTCAGTTCCATTTCACTGAGCATCTGCCCGAGTCGCGCCAACGCCAGCTCGCTTTGGTAGGAGACCTGCAGGGGGGTCGCCAAAACCAGTGAAGCAGGCTGCGGCTTGGGAACCTTGGGGGTGTTAACCTGACTGCTACTGCTGCAACCCCACATGGGAAGCAACAACAGGATACCAAGGAGGTATCCAATCCCTTTCCTGACGTTCAATGAACACTCCGACGCTTACGCTTGACCCCGCATATGGTAAAGGTCAACTGCCACTTTGTCATGTAGCTGTGCCCCTCTACCTCAAATAAATCAGGATTCGACAGGGTATCCGGCCTCCAGCCAACCGCGAAAACCGCCGTCTACGCTGATCACCTTGCGATAACCCATCTGTTGCAGGTTGTCCGCTGCCAGAATGGAGCGAAAACCACCGCCACAATAGAGGTAGAGCTCGGTCTCGGGATCCGGGAACAGGGTCTCGATATCCCGCTCGATCACCCCACGGCCAAGATAACGGGCGCCGGGCAGGTGGCCCTTGGCCCACTCGCTCTCTTCCCGCACGTCGATCAGCTGAAACGTGCGCCCTTCATCCTGCCAGTGCTTGATCTGGTGAACATCGGTTTCGGTGACACGGGAGCGGATCCCGTCAACCAGCGCCAAAAAACGGGGATTATGATGCATGACAAACTCCTGTTGCTTGAATCATGTGCGTCAGCAAACGACACGCAGAGATAAGAAAAGAGCGCCATCAGGCGCTCTTCACTGTTACGGCAGGATTTCCTGTTGGTCCGCACCCTCTTTCTCTACCTGGGTCGGCAGCATGTGCTCGCGCTTGACGCCGAGGAACATGGCAAACGAACTCGCCACATAGATGGAGGAGTAGGTACCGAACGCCACACCGATCACCATGGCCACGGCAAAGCCGTGGATCAGCGCACCGCCCTTGAGCAGCAGCGCCAGCACCACGATAAAGGTGAGGCCGGAGGTGATGATGGTACGACTCAGGGTCTCTGTCATGGAGAGATCGAGAATGTAGTCGGTATCCCCTTTACGCACCTTGCGGAAGTTCTCCCGCAGGCGGTCGAACACCACTATGGTATCGTTCAGGGAGTAACCCACCAGGGTCATCAACGCCGCCAGCACGGTCAGGTCGAACTCGTACTGGAAGTAGGCGAACACGCCCAGGGTGATCACCACGTCGTGCACCAGAGAGAGAATACCCCCCAGCGCCAGACGCCACTCGAAGCGCACCGCCACATAGGCCAGGATACAGAGGATGGAGGCCAGCATGGCCAGCGCACCGTCTGTCGCCAGTTCATCACCCACGGAAGGGCCGACAAACTCGACGCGTTTGAGCACAGCGCCCTCGTCAAGCAGCTTGGCCGCCGCCAGCACTTCGTTACCCTGTTGTTCTACCTTGACCCCCTCTTTCGGGGTCAGGCGGAACAGCACGTCACGGCTGGAGCCAAAGTGTTGCAGGGTTGCCCCTTCAATCTTCTGCTCTTCCAGTGCGTCGTGGATCTTGTCCAGGCTCACCGACTGCTGGAACCCCACCTCGATGGTGGTACCACCGGTAAAGTCCAGACCCCAGTTCAGACCCCGATCAAACAGGAAGAACAGGGCAATCACCATCAGCACGGAAGAGAAAACCACACCCGGCTTGGCATAGCGCATAAACGGGATCGGTTTTTCAAAATGTAGAATCTGAAACATCTCTCTATCCTCAGATGGGCAGCTTGTCGATGCGCCGTCCACCCCAAGCCAGGTTGATAATGGCACGGGAAACTGTGATGGCAGTAAACATGGAGGCGGTCAGACCAATGCCCAGCGTCAGGGCAAAGCCCTTGATGGCGCCAGTACCGATACCGAACAGGATCACGCACGTGATCAGCGAGGTAACGTTGGAGTCGGCGATGGTGGAGAATGCCCTATCAAAGCCCAGATGGATGGCTTGCTGAACACCGCGACCGTTGCGGATCTCTTCACGAATACGCTCGTAGATCAGCACGTTGGCATCCACCGCCATACCCAGCGTCAGCACGATACCGGCGATACCCGGCAGCGTCATGGTGGCGCCCGGGATCATCGACATGATGCCGACAATCAACACCAGGTTCATACAGAGCGCCAGGTTGGCGACCCAGCCGAACGCGCGGTAGTAGATCCCCATGAACAGCACGATCACCAACATGGCCCAGCCGATGGCTTCCATACCGCTGTCGATGTTCTGTTGACCCAGGCTCGGGCCAATGGTGCGCTCTTCCACGATCTGGATCGGGGCGATCAGGGCACCGGCACGCAGCAGCAGCGCCAGGTTGTGGGCTTCGTTGGCGTTGTCGATACCGGTGATACGGAACTGGCTGCCAAGGCGCGACTGGATGGTGGCGACGTTGATCACCTCCTCCTGCTTGCGGAACTTGCGCTTGCCATCCGGACCCGGCTGACCGACCGGCTTGTACTCGATGAACACGGTCGCCATCCCTTTACCGACGTTGTCCTTGGTAAAGTTGGCCATCTTGTTGCCACCCTGGCCATCAAGCTTGATGTTGACCTGGGGACGGCTGTACTCGTCGAAACCGGACTGGGCACCCACTATGTGGTCACCGGTCAGGATCACCCGCTTTTGCAGCACTACAGGACGACCGTTGCGATCGTTGTAGAGCTTGGAGCTGGGCGGGACACGACCATCGGCAGCGGCTTGAATATCAGCCGCCTCATCCACCATGTGGAATTCCAGGGTCGCGGTGGCACCCAGGATCTCCTTGGCGCGGGCGGTATCCTGAATACCGGGCAGTTCAACGACAATGCGCTCGGCGCCTTGCTGTTGTACCAGCGGCTCGGCCACACCCAGTTCGTTGACCCGGTTACGGATGATGGTGATGTTCTGCTCGAGGGCGTACTTCTTCACTTCCTTGATCTTGGCTTCGCTCAGACCGGCCAGCAGGATGAACTCATCCCCCTTCTGCTCGGTGGTGAAGGTCAAATCAGGGTTCTGACGACGCAGATGAGAAACAGCGCGTTCCTGATCCGCTTCATCACGGAAGATCACCTGCACCTGATCGCCGGTCCGGCGCACGCCGGAGTAACGGATCTTCTGGTTGCGCAGCTCGGTGCGGAAATCCTGCACCATCTGCTCTTGCTGCTTGGTCAGTGCCTCGGCCATGTCCACTTCCATCAGGAAGTGCACACCACCGCGCAGATCAAGACCCAGCTTCAGAGGCGCCGCACCGATGGCTTCGAGCCAGGCGGGAGTAGAAGGTGCCAGGTTGAGTGCGGTAATGAAGTTGTCGCCCAGCTTGCTGGCAACAATATCGCGCGCCTTGAGCTGGTCTTCGGTGTTCTTGAAACGGATCAGGATAAAACCGTGCTCGAATGCAGCATGTTTGACCGGGATCTTGGCCGTTTCAAGGGTCTCTTTCACCAGGTCAAGGGTATCTAGCTTGACTTCGGCACCACGGCTGGCAGAGACCTGCAAGGCCGGATCTTCGCCGTAAAGATTGGGGGCTGCATATAGAAAACCGATGGCGATCACGAAGACCACCATCAGGTATTTCCACAGCGGATAGCGATTCAACACGCTGTGCTCCTTGGGAGATTAAAGGGACTGGATAGAACCCTTGGGCAGAACGGCGGAGACGAAGTCTTTCTTGATGGTGACTTGAGTCTGGTCGTTCAGGGCGATCACCAGGTAATCGCTATCGGCAGCCACTTTGGCAATCTTGCCAACCAGGCCACCGGAAGTGAGCACTTCGTCACCCTTGGACAAGGAGGTCATCAGATTGCGGTGATCCTTGGCGCGTTTGGCCTGGGGACGATAGATCATGAAGTAGAAGATCAGGCCAAACACGGCCAGCATGATGATCATTTCCATACCACCACCCTGTGCACCCGGAACTGCGCCTTCTGCATACGCCTTGGAGATAATGCTCATTTAACAACCTCTTGTTTTGATGTAGATTTGATAAAAAACTTATATGTCGTTGTTATTTCACGTCTTTTTCAGCTAGCGGAGGCACAGGCTTCCCTTGCCGACGGTAAAACTCTGTTACAAAGTCGTCTAATTTACCCTGCTCGATCGCGTCCCGCAAACCTTGCATTACACGCTGGTAGTAACGCAGGTTATGAATCGTATTCAGACGGGCACCGAGGATCTCGTTGCACTTGTCCAGATGATACAGATAGCTGCGGGTGTAGTTCTTGCAGGTGTAGCAATCGCAATCCGCATCCAGGGTGCTGGTGTCGTTGCGATACTTGGCGTTGCGGATCTTCACTACGCCATCGGTGGTGAACAGGTGACCATTGCGGGCGTTGCGGGTCGGCATCACGCAGTCGAACATGTCGATACCGCGGCGCACCCCTTCCACCAGATCTTCCGGCTTGCCAACACCCATCAGGTAACGCGGCTTGTCGGCCGGAATTTTCGGGCAGACGTGCTCGAGGATGCGGTGCATATCCTCTTTGGGCTCACCCACCGCCAGACCGCCGACCGCATAACCGTCGAAGCCGATCTCCAGCAGGCCGTTGAGGGAGACATCCCGCAGATCTTCGTAGACCGAGCCCTGAATGATGCCGAACAGGGCGTTCTTGTTGCCGAGCGCATCAAACTTGTCGCGGGAGCGCTTGCCCCAGCGCAGGGACATCTCCATCGACTTGCGCGCTTCTTCGTAAGTCGCCGGATAAGGCGTGCACTCGTCGAAGATCATCACGATGTCGGAGCCCAGATCATACTGGATCTCCATGGACTTCTCGGGGTCGAGGAAGATCTTCTCACCATTGATGGGGTGACGGAAGTGGACGCCCGCTTCGGTGATCTTGCGAATGTCGCCCAGGCTGAATACCTGGAAACCACCGGAGTCGGTCAGGATCGGGCCCTGCCAGTTCATGAAGTCGTGCAGATCGCCGTGAGCGCGCATCACTTCCTGACCCGGGCGCAGCCAGAGGTGGAAGGTGTTACCCAGCAGGATCTGGGCACCGGACTCACGCACCTCTTCAGGGGTCATCCCCTTGACGGTGCCGTACGTCCCGACCGGCATAAAGGCCGGCGTCTGTACCACACCACGTTCGAACACCAGTTGACCGCGACGGGCACGGCCGTCGGTGGTTTTCAGTTCAAATTTCATTGCTACCTCGGCTGCGTCAGATAAACAGTCTGACAATAGGAGGGCCGCTCACGGCCCGGTAAATACGCTGAAGCTTATGCCTCAGCCTGGCGACGGGTGACGAACATGGCGTCCCCGTAGCTGAAGAAACGGTAATTTTCGGCCACGGCAGCCTGATAGGCCGCCATCACGTTGTCATAACCGGCAAAGGCGCTGACCAGCATGATCAGGGTCGACTCCGGCAGGTGGAAGTTGGTGACCATGGCATCGACAATCTGGAACTGGTAGCCAGGGAAGATGAAGATGTCGGTGTCACTGAAGAAGGGCGCCAGCGGTTTGCCCTGCGCCAGGGTGACTTTGGCCGCACTCTCCAGCGAACGCACCGAGGTGGTCCCCACCGCGATCACCCGGCCACCACGGGCACGGGTCGCCGCGATGGCATCCACCACCTCTTGCGGCACTTCCGCATACTCGGAGTGCATATGGTGATCTTCAATCTTCTCCACCCGCACCGGCTGGAAGGTCCCCGCCCCTACATGCAGGGTGACGAAGGCCGTTTCAACCCCTTTGGCCCGAATTTTCTCAAGCAGCGGCTCATCAAAGTGCAGACCGGCGGTCGGCGCGGCAACGGCGCCGGGCTTCTGATTGTAAACGGTCTGGTAGCGCTCCTTGTCGGCATCCTCGTCGGGACGGTCGATATAGGGGGGCAGCGGCATGTGACCGATGGCCTCCAAAATCTCCAGCACCGGACGCGGGTCGAGGAAGTGGATCTCGAACAGGGCATCATGGCGGGCGCGCATCTCGGCCTCCACGCCACCGTCCATGATCATCCGGGTACCGGGTTTGGGCGCCTTGGAGGCACGGACATGGGCCAGCACGCTGTGCGGGTCCAGAATACGCTCCACCAGTACCTCCAGCTTGCCGCCGCTAGCCTTCTGGCCAAACATGCGCGCCGGAATGACACGGGTGTTGTTGAATACCAGCAGGTCACCGGGGTTGAGCTGGTCCAGCACATCGACAAATTGACCGTGGCGCAGGGCGCCAGTTTGACCATCGAGCTGCAACAGGCGGCTGGCGGTACGCTCTGCCATCGGATAGCGGGCAATCAGCTCGTCTGGCAGATCAAAATGAAAATCGGATACTTGCATCTTTCACCTCGGGGGGAATCGGCGGCTAGTCTAGTTATCCCCATCTTCCAAGGCAACCCAAAAGACCAAAAACCCAAGAGAGACAAGGGATAGCGAGCAATATTGAGACACGCCTCCGGTTAATGATTCTTTAATGATCTGTATTGACCCTGATCATGTTTTGCCAGTGGTGGCTGGGCTAGGGTGAAAGCAGATACACAAGGAGGCCCACCATGATGACCCTATCCGAAATCATGACCGAACATCCCTTCACTCTGGGTCCGGAAAACAGTGTCAAACAGGCGATGGACCTGATGCAGCAGGAGCGGATCCGCCACATTCCCATCGTCGACGAGCAGCACCACTTGTTGGGGCTGGTGACCCTTACCGATATCCTGGCCACCCGCGAATCCAAGCTGTTGCTGATCAATCCGGAGCGGGAAGCCGAGTTTACCGACAGCGTGCAACTCGACGAGATCATGACCCGCCAGGTAGCGAGTGTGGATCCCCATGCCGGTATCAAGGAGGCGGCACTCTACCTGCAGCGGCACAAATATGGCTGCCTGCCGGTACTCAAAGGACGCAAGCTGATCGGCATTGTCACCGAGTCAGACTTTATTGCCGTGGCCATCAACTTGCTGGAATTGATGGAAGAGCAGGAGCCACCCACCGACTTTTGATTGCAAGAATTGTAATTAAATTACAATAAAAGCGTTTTCAGCCGTCAAAATAGGCTGAAATCATGAAACACTTTCATTTTGATTGAAAAATTACACCAAATGCTTGCCTTGTGATCTGCGTCACACTATTATCCCCCTCATGCAATAGTTGCCGAGGGGGAGACGAGGGATTGTGCACCCATTATCTTCCTCTCATATGTCTGCAAGTTTGCACACCCCGTAGTTAGTCTTTGCTGTAAAGCATTTGTTTATATAGCCATTCCTTGTTTGATGACCCGGCCCTGTCGTTACGATAGCGCCGGGATTTTTTTATCCGCGTTTTCTGCATCCCCCTTGTCAGCACATCCCCATCGCTGCGACCAGCTCACTCAACCTCCTGCGCCACCTGTTTGCTCCACCGTTTATCTCATCGCGGCTGCACACGGCTTGCCATGCCTTGAAAAGGCGATATACCGCACAGATATTGAACCACGACAAGGAGTTATCTCTGTACGCCAGAGATATTCATGTTAGGTACAGCCATAGTGAGCTATCTAATAAGTAGATTTAAGCGATTCAAAATTGCGGCTTTTATCGATTAACCAAAGCCCCTATGATGAATCCATCGAAAGTTAAGCGCCTCGTCTGGCAAGACTCTTCAACACCAGACCGGCATATGTACATCACCAAGGAGCAATTACATGTCTACCTACATCAACACTGAAATCAAGCCGTTCAATGCTACCGCCTACCACAATGGCAAATTCGTTCAGGTGTCTGACGCTGACCTGAAAGGCAAGTGGTCTGTGGTGTTCTTCTACCCGGCTGACTTCACCTTCGTCTGCCCGACCGAGCTGGGCGACCTGGCTGACAACTATGCTGAATTCCAGAAGCTGGGCGTCGAGATCTACTCTGTCTCTACCGACACCCACTTCACCCACAAAGCGTGGCACGACACTTCTGACACCATCCAGAAGATCCAGTACCCGATGATTGGTGACCCGACTGGTACCATCACCCGCAACTTCGGTGTGATGATCGAAGAAGCTGGTCTGGCTGACCGCGGGACCTTCGTGATTGACCCGCAGGGCATCATCCAGATCGTCGAGATCAACGCTGGCGGCATCGGTCGTGACGCTCTGGAACTGCTGCGCAAGGTCAAAGCCGCTCAGTACGTTGCCGCTCACCCGGGTGAAGTGTGCCCAGCTAAATGGAAAGAAGGCGACGCCACTCTGGCCCCGTCCCTGGATCTGGTAGGCAAGATCTAAGCCTCCCGCTTCCAAGACCGGCCCGCTTCAGGGCCGGTCTGCTTTCCGGCCCGGTTAAATGCGCCGGTCAGCGCTCCGGCCAGCGTTAAATGTGCCGGTCACCTTTCCGGCTCAAATTTCACGCCGACCCGCAATCACAAGAAGGAATTCGAAGATGTTGGATACCAACCTCAAACAACAGCTGAACACCTATCTGCAGTACATCGTCAATCCCATCGAGATCAGCGTGTCCGGCAACGACAGCGACAAATCTGCAGAGCTGCTGGCACTGGCCAGCGAGATCGCCGAGATGTCCCCCAAGATCACCCAGACCTCTGGCACTGCCGCTCGCAAGCCTTCCATGAGTGTCGCACCGCAGGGCCAAGCCCCGCGCGTTCACTTTGCCGGCATCCCCATGGGTCATGAATTTACCTCTCTGGTGCTCGCCCTGCTGCAAAGCGGCGGCCACCCGTCCAAGGCCGATGCGGCCGTACAGGAGCAGATCCGCAATCTCAAGGGCGAGTTCCACTTCGAGACCTATATCTCCCTCTCCTGCCACAACTGCCCGGACGTGGTGCAGGCGCTGAACCTGATGGCGACCCTGAACCCCGGCATCACTCACACCATGATCGACGGCGCCCTGTTCCAGGAAGAGGTCGCTGAACGTCAAATCATGGCAGTACCGAATGTTTACCTGAACGGTCAACCATTCAGCCAGGGCCGCATCTCGCTGGAAGAGATCGTCGCCAAGCTCGACACCGGAGCCGCCGAGCGCAAAGCCGCCGAGCTGAATGAGAAAGATCCCTACGACGTGCTGGTGGTGGGCGGTGGCCCGGCTGGCGCCGCAGCGGCCATCTATGCCGCTCGTAAAGGCATTCGCACCGCCATCGTCGCCGAGCGTTTCGGTGGTCAGGTGATGGATACCGTCGGCATCGAGAACTTTATCTCCGTGCCCTACACCGAAGGCCCCAAGCTGGCCGCCAGCCTGGAACAGCACGTCAAACAATATGGTGTGGAAGTGATCACCGAGCAGCGTGCCGCCGCCATCAGCAAAGATGGCTATGTGAACGTGGATCTCGCCTCCGGCGCTACCTTGAAGAGCCGTGCCGTGATCCTGGCAACCGGTGCCCGCTGGCGCGACCTGAACGTACCGGGCGAGCTCGAGTACCGCACCAAGGGCGTGGCCTACTGCCCGCACTGCGATGGCCCCTTCTTCAAGGGCAAACGGGTTGCGGTAATCGGTGGTGGTAACTCCGGCATCGAGGCAGCCATCGATCTGGCTGGCATCGTTGAGCATGTGACCGTGGTGGAGTTTGCCGATACCCTGCGTGCCGATGAGGTGCTGCAGAAGAAGGCTCGCTCCATGGGCAATATCGACATCATCATGAGCGCCCGCACCACCGAGGTGATCGGTGATGGCAGCAAGGTGGTCGGCATGGATTACGAAGATCGCACCACTGGTGAGATCAAACACCTGGCGGTGGCTGGCATCTTCGTCCAGATCGGTCTGGTACCGAATACCGAGTTCCTCAAAGGGAGCGAGATTGCCCTGACCCGCTTTGGCGAAATCGAGATCGATACCAAGGGCGCGACCTCCCTGTCCGGCGTCTACGCCGCAGGGGATGCCACCACGGTACCGTTCAAGCAGATCATCATCTCCATGGGGGCCGGCGCCACCGCCGCACTGGGTGCGTTTGATTACCTCATCCGCAACCCGGCGCCGGAAGCGATCAAGGCTGACGCCATTACCGCCTGATAAACCCCGCGCAACAAACAGCCGACGCCCGGTGAAGTAAACACGAGCGTCGGCTTTTTTACATCTGCATCGATGCGACATAAAAACCCCGCAGCAAATGGCGCAATGCTGATCAGTTAAGGATCCATTGACCGATCCTTCTGCTGTAGGACAATCCGGAACCAATCACTGGTTCCGGATTTTTTTATGTCTATTGCAAACGACCTGAACGACGTTATTGAGGCATCTGGCGACATGCTGGCTCGGCTGGCCATTTTTGCCGACCATATTCCCGACGAATGGATTACTGCCGCTGCCGCCTTGTCTGAAAAGGCCACTATCCGCCGACGCCGCTTACCTTCTGATATGGTCTTGTGGCTCGTCGTGGGAATGGCCTTTTTCCGCAATGAGCCCATCTCCGAGGTCGCTCGGCGCCTCAACATCTGTGCAGAAGGGTTGGCCAATGATGCCTTGCTCGCTGACAGTGCCCTGTCTCAAGCCCGTCAGCGACTCGGCAAACAGCCCCTCGAGTGGCTGTTCAAGCAGTGCGCCGATGTGTGGGGGCGGGAACGTTATCCTCAAGACCATTGGCACGGTTTACAGGTCTTCGCCATCGATGGGGCCCTGTTCCGAACCCAGGATATGCCTGAGCTCAGAGCGCATTTCGGCTCGGGTAACACCTCAACCAACCGGCAGACACCCTACCCGATGCTGCGGTTGGTCACGCTCATGAATGTCCGCTCGCATGTCATTGCCAACGCGGCCATCAGCCCGTACCGCAAAGGGGAGATCCCCCTGGCCAGCGAGTTCATTCACTCATTGCCGGACAAATCGGTGACTCTGCTGGATAAAGGCTTCTTCGGTGCCGACCTGTTGCTACGTATTCAGGCCGAAGACACCGACCGTCACTGGCTCATCCCGGAACGCAAGGGGCTGGTATACACGGAACTGGAGCACTATGGCGACGGTGACCGTCTGTTGCAAATGACGGTCTCGCCTCAGGCACGCAAGAAAAACCCCGAGTTGCCGACGCACTGGCAAGTTCGCGCAGTGACCTATGAGGTGGCAGGTAAGGAGAAAACGGTCTTTACCTCCCTGCCCGTAACCCGATTCAGCGCAGCTCAGGTGGCGACCCTGTACCACGAGCGCTGGGAAATCGAGCTGGGATACCGGGATATCAAAAGCGCGATGCAACACAACGCCATCACGCTGAGAAGCAAGAAAGTGGACTTGGTTTATCAGGAGCTGTGGGGTTTGCTGCTTGGATACAATCTGGTCAGGCGGGAGGCGAGCTAGGCCGCCGTAGCTCATCAGCGCGCGCCTAATGAGGTGAGCTTCAAGTTTACCTGTCAGTTCATCGCGAACCAGATGGCAGTGATGGCGGGCGCGTTATCACCAGCACATACGCCACGGAGGTTGGCGGAGTTGCGGGGCTGCATAGGTGTCATATTCATAGAAAAACGCCCCAGGCCATCGAGACCCAGGGCGGTGAAGATATCAAAGACCCGTTTTCCGGTAGATCGCAATGCGGCTCCGCTTAAGTGAACAGCATTGCGCAGCAAATGGCGGGGTTGTTCATGACCGGGCTTAAACGACGGGATCACTCCAGCAAGAAAACAGCCTCGATATTATCGCTTACCGTGATCTGTTGTTGTTGATAACTGTTATCCGCCATATCCGGCGCGGGGGCAGCCATCCCCATGGCCTGCACCGCCTTCAGGTTGCGGCTGTAGGCGGTGATAGGCGAAGCGTTGCGGTACTCCACACTGTACACCTTGCCAAGCTTCATCCCGAACGCCTTGGCCAGAGATTCAGCCTTGGTTTTGGCGTCCTCAACGGCATTCAGACGGGCCTGCTCCTTGATGACGTGAGGCGATTTCAACCCGTACTCAATCTGGGATACAGACTCCAGCCCGGCTTTGAGAGCGATATCCATCAAGGGGCTCAATTTATCCAGTTGATAGAGTTTGACCGCCAATTGCCGCTGGGCACGGTATCCCAGCAATACCGGCTTCTTGTTCTCGCCATACTGATATTCTGGAGAGACCATCAGGTTGCCAGCCTCAACATCGCTGCGCTTGATCCCCAACCCCTCCAGTTGGCTGAAAAAGGCTGCGACCTTGGTATCGACCTGTTGCTTGGCCTTGAGGCCCTGCTTATCCAGTGCACTCACCGCCACATTGAGGGTGAGCATATCGGGTTCGGTCTTTTGCTCGGCATAACCGCTCACCACCAGATGGGGCGCTTGCGGCACTTCAATCGCCAGCAGCGGAGCACTGACAACCAGAGCGGAAAGAGTAAGAAGGGGACGCCACATAGAAAAAAGCCTCAATCAACAAGATTGAGGCCATTATGCCCGCAGCAAAGTGAGATTCATATATCGTGCAGTGGCGGGATCTGATCCAGTATCTGATTGGTCAGATCGAGGCTGATGGTGACCATGCTGCCGGGATCCTGGCTCTGGCTTGCCATATCCAGCGCCGGAGGTGCACCACAGACCAATACCTCATCATCGAAATGAAACGAGTCCCACGACAGAACGTGTCCTTGCACTGCCTGTCCGATATTGGTGCCACCACTATCCTCCTCCATCGCAGACCAGGCGATAGTATCAGACGGCCCCAGCAAATCGTGCAACAACGGGGAGTGAAAACTCGCCAGCGGATACTCCTGCTGGCCCTGACCATGGCCCACCAGAATCATGTTATGGGCAGACTCGGTATCCATGACAGGCACATAGGTGATAGACGCCGCAGCAAAGTCAACATAGAGCGAGCCCGCTACATCACCGGCCTCATTCTCAATCTCCATCCCATCCAGCCGGTCACCCGCGATCGAGGCCTGATAGCCAAACTGGCCGGCGCAGGTAATGTTCCCCTGCCCATCCCAGCTATAACGGATGCCATCAATGTCGACCCAGTTGAATGACTGCATGATTACCCCTCTCCTTTACTGCCGCTATCTTATCCATCCCCTTGAGGAAAAAACAGGGGCCAGGCAAGCCCGGCCCCGAGACAAGGTTACGGATCAACCTTCAGATTGCCATCATCCAACAACTTCTGAATGATCTGCAGGTCACTGTTACCCAAGGTTGTCAGGTCAATACTATCAAATTTTATGACGTGGCTGGTTCCTCCACTCGTACCATCCAAATCAATAGTCAATGTTGATTTCCCTGCACCATCGCTACTGAAGTTGAGATAAGCATCCAGCGAGCCTGCGATGGGTTGCTCACCAGTGAGCAACTCGCTGAGATCCAGCACATCTCCACCGGCACCGGTTGTGAAGTCTTTGATAACGTCCACACCACCGGCATCACTCGCCCCCCACTTGAAGGTATCCTTGCCGCTCCCGCCTGTCAGCATATCGTTCCCGCTGCCACCGACTAGGAGATCGATACCTTCACCGCCGATCAGGACGTCATCACCACCCAGGCCAACTAGGGTGTCATTGCCGCCCGCGCCGAACAGCACATTGGCACTCCCGTTACCCGTAAGGGTATCGCCAAAGTTGGAACCAATCAGGTTCTCGATTCCGCTGATGGTATCCTGGCCCGCACCGCTCGTGTTTTGCTGAAGCTCGGTGTTCAGGCTGACGGTCACGAGGGCACCGATGTCGATGTAGGTCGCAGTATCGACACCAGTACCGCCAATCAAAGTGTCGTTACCCAGCCCGCCAGCCAATATGTCGTTACCAGAGCCTCCGTCCAGGGTATCGTTGCCGCCCAAGCCGATCAGTACATCATCGCCATCACCACCGTTGAGCTTATCTGCAGAGCCATCCTGCCCCAGCAGAATCTCATTGCGGAAGGTACCGTTCAGCGTATTGGAGCCGGCGCTGCGGGTGACATCCACGACTGCCGAGTCCAGCGCTGTGCTGCCGTTGATGGAAGTGTTGTAGGAGAACGAGCCCCCATTACTTGAGCTGTCACTGTTCTCGGTAAAGACCACAGCGCTACCCACAAGGTCGACCTCACCACTCGTACCATCCGTCACATTGAAGACTGATAGCAGTCCACTGTTCGGCCCTGTGTCATTGGCCAACAGTGCCCAGGTTGGGATGTTGATGACATCTTCGCCCAACTGAGTGTTCACATTGGTCAACACCAGATCATCGCGGATGACCATCGCGCCCTGGCCGGGGGTAATGTTGATATTGAGGTTGGCCGATGCTGCATCGCCATCATTGTCGATGAGCGTGAAGGCGATGGTCGCCACCACAATCGAGCTGATGGCACTCGGCGGTGTATAGGTATAAGACCCGGTGAGCATGTTCACAGCGATGCTCGAGCCGCCACCCATGGTCACCGTCAACACGTTTCCACTCAGGCTGCCATTGTTAGCACCGGGACCAGAAGCGACAAAGGTGTTGGTGAGCTTGTCGTAGGTGTAGGTCTTGCCGGCAATCGCGAGACTGCCAACGAAACCGCCATCAGCGCCGAAACCACCCCCGGATGTTAGATTGCCTGGAATCGGCGATGCCTGAGCGGTAGCCACCAGGGTTGCCGTGAGGTCATTCAGATCATCAACCTCGATGGCATTGGTATTGCCGCCGCTGGGAGTTCCATTATAAGCAATCGGATCGAGCGCCGTGGCATCCACCCCGGTCCCCATGCCCAATGCATATGCACGGATGTTATTAGCGGTGAGAAAGTTGACCCACGCCTGCTCCTCCGATACGCCACCGTTGGAGTACGGCGTTGGCCAGCCCGCAGCAGAACCCGCCACATTGGAGATACCTGCGTCACCAGTTGGCCTGTTGGGGAAACCGTCAGACAGGAAGTACGCGACATTCTGTACGTTGCCGGTGGCCAGCTTGCCAGCATCGTCATAGACGTTGATCGCGTCTATCAGCGCCTCGTCATAGTTGGTATTGCCGTCGGCACTGGTGGCGAGAATGGCCGCCTTCGCGGCAGCGACCGTTACCCAGGTGCTCTCGACATCTGCCCCCGAGGAAAAGGTGACAAAGCTGACCCGCACATCGCCCAGGGCATCGTACTGTTCCAACAATTCCAGTAGCGAGTTCTTCGCAACTTGCAGGCGATCCATGCTGCCGACACCCGAGTCATAACCCATGCTACCGGAGACATCCAACACGATCAGCAGGTTGCTGTTCAGGTTAACCGCCGCCTGGCCAGACTGGGTCTGATTGGCTGCGGTCGGCACGTCATCAACAACATTGACCGTGACGGCTGCTGTAGCCGAATCACCATCGACATCGGAAGCAACAACGGTGATGCCGGTAATGGTGATGGTGTTTTCACCGTTGGCTATGGCGTGCGGCAAGGCACCCTTCAACTCGGCGCTAACCCCAACCGTGCC